>QIIH01000053.1 GCA_003229235.1 Flavobacteriales bacterium
AGGTTCGGCAACAAAATTTTTCCTAGAATTAAGTGATTGCTATAAAGTGCATTTAAATACTCTCTCTGAAAAATAGTACTCTCAAGATGAACAAAGTTTCTGGCATCGACGACAATTCCTTTACTCACTACGGTGCCATTTTCTATAGATACAATAAACTTTGGCTCACTTTTAAAATCAATAAAAGATTGCCAATATGCACTTAATTCTGTCTTGTAATTTGAGAGATTTACATTGAATTGAGCAGATGGTTCAAGAATTAATTTATTATCCAAAGTCACGGCACGATCGTCAATAACTTGAAGCTTATCACTACAAATATCACTCAATCTCTTATTGACCGCTAAGACTCCTTTTAATTTTTTTAAGACTTCAAGCATAACTATGTATTATGCAACGCTACAAATGATTGATACTCCCGAATATAATCTTCCTCACTATACTCTTCACTCACCAGTGACAAACAAACAGCTCCAGAGGAAAAATTTTCGAGCTCACGCCAAATCCCGGTAGGTATTAAAATCCCTTCGTTTGGTTTGTTTAAGGTAATTGTTTTACGAGCATTACCATCGTCTAAAACCACATCAAAACTCCCACTAAGTGCAATTAAAAACTGCTGCAACTCTTTATGGGCATGACCTCCACGGGTAGACCCACTAGGTACATCGTACAAATAATACACTCTCTTGATTTCGAATGGCAAAATGTCTTTTTCTATAACAGAAAGGTTCCCGCGACCATCTGGGTCGGATATTTTAGGAATATTTATTTTTTTTATAGAAGCTAAACTCATAATAATTCTTGTAATAGTGCATCCCATTTTAGCGCAATTCGAGAAACATCTAAATGTTTTACAGAGGCAGCCGATTGTGATTTACACTTTTTATATAAAGCGAGATCAAAGATAAGATTATTTAATCCTTGGGCGAATGCAGCCGCATCGTGATTAACAACAAGCAGCCCGTTTTCTCCTGATTGTATAATCTCGGCCGGGCCACTTAAACAATCGACAGAAACAACTGGGGTGCCAACGGCTAAAGATTCGAGCAAAGCTCTAGGAAAGCCCTCATAATGGCTAGTAAGCGTAGTGCACAGTGCTTGTTTGTAATACGGAAACGGGTTTTTTGTAAAGGGAAGTACAGTAACGTGGTCTACTAAATTTAAGGCCTTAATTTTATCGAGTATTAAGTTTTTATCTGGCCCTTCTCCGAGTATTTTTAACGTAATGTTGTTTTTAGGAAGTTCAGATTGGGCATAGGCATCTAAAAGCAATCCAAAATTTTTCACGTTTTCTACTAACCTTCCTACAGCTAGTATAAAGGTACCTTCAACCGTATATTCTGAAGCCTGTTCAGTAAAAAAATCTAACTCAATAGGATTATATACACTGTGTACCTTATCAAACCCATAGGTCACTTGAATATTTTTGGCAATAGCCTTAGAAACTCCCACATATCCTAGGGCTCTATTCGCCTGTTTTTGGACAATCCTTAAGCTTTTAGGAAAATAGGTCTCCAAGTGATAGCTCCTTACAACATATAATACCTTGAACCCTTTATAAAGAAAACCACTGTAAATATTTTCTTTTATGGTAGAAGGCCGCGAACGATTATCGATGATAACATCGAACTTCTGTTTTTTTAAAAAAGATTTAAATCGCCTCAGATTTAAGAAAGTAGACAGAACTCCCAAAGGCTTTTTGAGCATTCCAACATCGTACAGATCACCAGCATATGGATAATCAATTTCTGCATTAATTAAAGCGACACAAACTTCATAACCTTGAGCGTGTAGCATCTTGGATAACAAAGCTGTAGAACGCTCTGCTCCACCACCTGCCAGCGAAATGCTTACAATACAAACTTTGGCTTTTTTTGAAGAACCCGATATTGACATAAAAATTATACTACCTTTAAACCAGAATTAAGCGTTATAACTACGGTCGTGATAAATATAGGGCAATTATTATGAAGATTTTACTCGTTGGCGAATACAGTCGTCTACATAATTCTCTCAAATACGGCTTGCAAAAACTCGGGCATGAGGTTACCTTAATTGCAGCTGGCGATGGTTTTAAAGACTTTCCTGCAGATATTAGCTTGAAACCTTCGTTTACGAATGGTCTCGCCAAAAAATGGAAGATTTTATGGCATAAATCATTTAAGAAAGATCTTGCTTCTGTTTCCCTGGCAAAAGAGTTTTTAACGCACAAAAATAATCTCAAGGGTTTTGATGTCGTTCAACTTATCAACGAAAGCCCATTAAACATCGAGCCAGAACATGAACAGGAAGTAATCCAATTTTTAAAAGAGAACAATCAAAAGCTCTTTGTACTTTCCTGCGGAACCGATTATACCAGTGTAAAATTTGCCTTCGACAAAAAGCTTCGTTATAGCATTCTCAATCCGTATTTCGAAAATAGACTTACTCAAGAACAAGCCCAACCCATTTTAAAATATCTCTCCGAGCCTTACGCCAAACTTCATAAATTTGTGATGGAAAATTGTGATGGTTATATCGCTTCTGATATCGATTATCACCTACCTATGCAAGACAACAAGAAGTATTTAGGGCTTGCGCCAAACCCTATCATATTAGACGACTTCGAAAATACGCTACCGCCTATCCAAGATAAAGTTGTTATTTTTCATGGAATCAATCGCGGAGCATATCTAAAAAAAGGAAGTGATTTGTTTGAGCGTGCACTCCAGCTTTTATACAAATCTCATGGTGATAAAATTGAAATTGAAACGGTAGAGAGCTTGCCGTATAAGGAGTACATTAAAGCGTACGACAAGGCGCATATTGTTTTAGATCAAGTGTTTTCTTACGACCAAGGCTTTAACGCCTTAGAAGCTATGGCTAAAGGCAAGGTTGTCTTTACCGGCGCCGAGACCGAGTTTCTTGAATATTATCAAATAGAAGATAAAAAGGTAGCGATAAACGTTACTCCAGATATTTCGAAAATAGTAGAAGACCTAATTTGGCTCATTGAGAATCCAGAAGAAATAGCCCGAATTGGTAAAGCGGCTCGTGCGTTTGTTATTGCACAACACAACGCAATCGATTCAGCTAAAAAATATCTCGAAATCTGGTCTTAAGCAGTTGCCTTGGCTTGTGTTTTAAAATATCTAAACAAAAAGAAAATTACAACTGCCAAATAAATTACGTATCGGGCAAAATGCCCCATCACAACTCCTTCTACGCCGTATTGGTCGATAAACAGATAGGCGAAAAGATAAAACAGTCCTAAAGACAATAGCTCTGTAAAAATAAAAGTTCGAACCAGTTTTTTAGCGATAAACTGATACGCCATAACCATAGAAATTAGTCTGATAAAATCTCCCATTAACTGCCATTTAAAAAGGGGTTCAAGAGCCTCTTTGTCGTTTCCAGGAAAGACAAGTTCTATAATATAATCTCTGAGTAAGTATACCAGAATCATTCCAACACCAAACAGAGGTAACAGCGTTCTAAAAATCTTTTTAGCTTCTAACACAAAATCCTTCTGCGTATAGGTTACCGCAAATTTGGGCAGCACATACATAGAAAATAGCATGATAGAAAACGACATATATTGCTTCGACAAGGAGGTCATAGACGTCCAACTACCAGAGCCAGACGTGTCTATTCTATCTACAATAAGGCCTCTTATCTCTATTTCTAAAGAACTCAACACCACGGTCGAGAAAAAAGACATCAGCGAAAAAGCCAATAGAGGTTTAGCCATGGGAATTTTAAAAGACAGCTCCTTAAAAAGGATATATTCTTTGAGCTCTTTAAAAAATATAATTACCAATATTAAGAGCTGAACTATCGGGATTAAAGCAATGGAAAGCAAGACTCCATCCAAATTATTTAAATAAGCAAATATTAAGGTCATACTAGAACCTATCAGAAAGCTAACAAGGTCGATTTTCACGAATTGCTTATACTTAGAAAGCCCATTAATTACCCCATTAAACACTCTTTGAAGCCCAATAAAGGGAGTTACCAACGCCACTGCTTTTATCAAAAAAGCATATTCGGTGGTCTGAAAAAGTTTTACACTTATAGGGTCTGCAGCAAAAAAGAGCAAGACAGAACTAACCACTATTCCGATAGTAGCAAACACAAAAGTGGTCGAAAAAAGATGATTCAGTTTTTTACGATCCTCTTTGTATTCGGCAACATACTTAACGATCCCGTTAAAAACCCCGAACGAAGTAATGGACGTTAAAATTTGGATTAAGTTGCGTAGCTGGCCAACAAAATGGAACCCTACTTCGCCAAAATAACTACTAATGAGTCTTGTGATAAAAAACGAAACACCCATTCGCGCAATAATCACGGGAGCGTTTAGAGACGTCATCTTCAAGAGAATGTTATCCTTAATAAAACCAGGTACCTTCATCTAATATTTATTGAGAACATTAATTACCTGCATCACTTCTTGGTCTGTCATCACTGGGCTCATAGGGATACTCACTACTGTATTGTGTATCGCCTCGCAAACTGGAAAACTCAAGTCTTTAAACTCTGTGAGTGCGGTTTGCTTATGCGGCGGAATTGGATAGTGTATTAAAGAACCTATTTCATTTTCGTTTAAATAACGCTCGAACTGTTCTCGATTAGACATTCGTACTACAAACAAATGAAACACATGATCGTCACTACCCGAATAAAAAGGCAAGGTAATTTTATGGTTTTCAATCTCATTTAAATAGGCATTGGCTATCTCACGACGCCTCTGGTTATCTGCATCTAGCGAAGGTAATTTTGCCAATAATAACGCAGCTTGCAACTCATCTAACCGCGAATTAAAGCCTGCTAATTCATTAACGTATTTAGAACTAGTCCCATAATTGGCCAATTGGCCAACGACTTTGGCTAGTGCCGCATCGTTCGTAGTAATTGCCCCTCCATCGCCTAGGGCACCTAAGTTTTTGGTAGGGTAAAAGCTAAAGCCTGCCGCATCGCCTAAGTTTCCAGCCTTTTTACCATTAGACGATACTGCACCATGAGCCTGAGCAGCGTCTTCGATAACGAGAAGATTGTGTTTTTTGGCAAGCGTTGTGATTTTTTTTATCGGTACAATTTGCCCATACAAATGCACTGGCATAATCGCTTTAGTTTTTTGAGTAATTGCGGCTTCTAATTGCGCCAAGTCAAAACTAAAAGTTGTGTCTTCTGCCTCTACTAATACTGGGGTTAATCCCGCCTGTTTTACAGCAAGTATAGTCGCGATATAGGTATTTGAAGCAATGATTACCTCATCACCTTTCGACAATCTTCCTAAAGTTTTATACCCTTCCAAAATCAAATGTAATGCATCAAGCCCGTTGCCTACGCCTATGCAATACTCAGTGCCAATATATTTGGCAAAGGCACTTATAAAAACTTTGTATTGACCGCCTAAAATATAATAGCCAGAATCTAAAAACATCCTGAAAACTTGATCAAACTCAGGCTCGAAGCGGGCATTTACTTTTTTAAGATCTAGAAATTTAATCATGCGATAAAGGTATCTAGTAAAACATGATTTTTTGGGTCGATATTATAGCTAAGGTTTACCGTACTACGTGCGCCAAAGCATTCCTTCCAATATAGCAAGCCTTGATTAATTTTTGCTCCACCATCTACTGTAGAGATACCAAAGTCGAAGCAAAATTTATTTGCGAACTCTTTAGTAATTAGATGTTCGAACAAAAAGTCTAAAGTACCTAATTGCTGCTTGTCGCCAATGGCCGAAATGTACTGTACATGCGCAACGGTCTCTGTTTCGAAGATGGTAGCACCGCCTACGATTTTATCGTCATGAAACACATTAAACTGATGTATATTTTCTGGGAAGTGCCCGGCAAGCGTCGCTATTTCTTCTTTACTATGAACCGGTTTTGCCTCATGACGAGCGGCCAGATTGGGCGTTAAAACTTCGTCCCAGAAAAGATCAAAATTCTTTTCCTTTCTAATAACAAGCCCCGCTTTTTGCCCTTTTTTGACGCCCTCTAACCGATTCGACTGAATTGGCATTGGCGCGCCTAGATCTATAGTACTAGAAAGTTCGGCCTTAGATAATGTCGCTTTTAAGACTGTCATTAAAAACTGAGATTCGTCTGCCGGATAGCTTTCGTAAATAGTAGGCAACAATTTTAACGCGAATACTTTTATTCCTTGCTTTTCTAAATGAGATAAAACCGCCTTAAAAATGTGAGCAACTTGATCAAATTTCGCCTTTTTGCTCACCACAATTCCTCCATAAGATAGTCCCTGATGAGAATAAACAGTATTGTCTTTGACATTTGCAGGAACCAGTCCCACCAATTTTTTATTCAGAAAAATCATAAGCGAAGCATCGGTAAATCGATCGCTGTGATA
>QIIH01000465.1 GCA_003229235.1 Flavobacteriales bacterium
AAATAATCCCAGAACGAGTACTGTCTAGCGCCCCTTCGAAGTCTCCAACCTCTTGCCCTAAAATCTTTTCGGGAACATCTTTTACGCGCCAAATTCCTTTAGAATAAAAATCTGCAGTAAAGGCCTTTATGCGATTTAAGTTTTCTTTTCTCTTTGCGATTGCAGCTCTAATTATACGGTCGGCTGGGTTTTCGTTAGAATTTATCACTACTTGATCTAGACTTAACGAGGTTTCTTGCATTATAACGTCTATGCTTTGCTCACTGCCGTTATACCTAATAGGCTTAGTTATTGTTTCGTAACCCAAAAACTGATATACTATAACAATTTCGTCTTTGTTGGGTAGGTCTAATTGGTAAAGACCCTGCTCGTTTGTTGTGGTTCCCGAATATGAATTTTGCACATAAATGTTTACAAAAGGTAAGGCCTCGCCATTTGTGTTGGTCACTTTACCTTTGATTTGTCCAAAGCTTATAAATGGCGCTAAAAAAATTAGTAGAAGTAATGTTGTACGCATAGATGGTAGTTTGCTACAAATAAAAACAAAGCATTTTGAGAATGTTCTTAAAGTTATGTTAGCTAACATAACTTTATGTTTAATTGTTAAAGTTTTTTTTGATTCTGCTTAAAGAGCGTTTGCTGTCTTTATCTTTTAAAGACTCACGTTTGTCGTACAGCTTTTTACCCTTAGCAAGTGCAATTTCTAGCTTTGCAAAGCCCTTGTCGTTAGTAAAAAGTAAAAGAGGGATAATTGTAAGCCCAGTATTTTTAACCTCTTTTTCGAGTTTTGCAAGTTCACGACGGTTAAGAAGCAACTTTCTTTCGTTTTTTGGTTTGTGCGAGTAATGCGAAGCATGAGAATACTCTTCGATGGTCATATTAATTACAAAGAGTTCGCCCTGCTCATTAAACTCGCAAAAACTCTCAGCAATAGAAGCCTTACCTTCTCTTATTGCTTTAATTTCTGTACCCACTAATACAATACCAGCAGTGTATTTGTTCAGGATCTCGTATTCAAAACGAGCCTTGCGGTTTTTAATTTGTATATTTTTTGCTTGCGACATCTAGGCAAAAATAGAACAATTAGTTGTTGGGAGCGCTAATTTTTTCAAGTCGTACAGGAGAATATTCTTCCTTGAGTTCGCCATTTACAATTACTTGGTCAAAGTAGCATTTAATGCCTATCGAATTAAGCTGGTTTGGCCCATCTTGTATATGAAAGTGAATATGGGCTTCACTGGAGTTGCCTGAGTTCCCGCAACTACCTAAAAATTGTCCTCGAACTACTGTATCGCCTTCCTTTATTGCGATACTTCCCTTCTTAAAATGTGCATAAAAAATGTATTCATCATTTTCGGTTTTCAGAACCACGGCATTTCCTAAAATATTAACTTGATCTCTGTTGCCAGGTTTGTTGTCTTCGATCCCTGTTATTACTTTTATAACCACTGCATCGCATGCGGCATATAAAGGTTGCCCAAATGCATAATAATCTTCATTTCTTGTTCCGTTACCCTTATGGGATTTATTACCAGCTCCTAATTTTACAATATCAAAGGCGTTTTTTTGAGCAGCAGAGACTACATGATAGTTTTGAGCCTTGGTGTCGCCTCCCCAAAAAACAAACCAGTCGCCCTTAAAGGGTAAAGACATTACCGTTTTATTGCGTTCCATTTTTGCAGTTTTATCGGCATCTTCTGTTGGTAGAAATCGAAATCCAGCCAAAAGATCTTTCTCGTTTAACGCCATCCCAATGCGTTGCTTGCCATTGTCGAATTGCCCAATATATATGGCAGAATCGTCTTTTTGTTCTACAAATTTATAAGAATTCAAATTTCCATAAGCGTCGTGAAACTGTATCATTACAGCTTCTAGTGTCAAGTAATTAATTTGCGTCTGCATATACTCAGAGGTAAGCTCAAACAATGCATCGTAGTCTTTGGCATTAAATGCAGTTTTAAATGCCTCCATAGTTTGTGTAAATCGCGAATCCTGAGCATAAATTGCTCCAAAAGACATTAAGAAGATGGTAATTCTAAAAACAAGTCGGTTCATAGTATAAACTTTAACGATTTGTAAAGTATAGTATTAGAGTGGTTATACCTATTTTTGTTACAACCTGAGTTTAATCTAAGATTTGTTTACAGTTTAGATGTATTTTTATTCAATTCGAAGTCAGGTTTTTGAAAGACTAACTAGTTAATTTAAGAAAATATGGCAAGAATTGGAGAGGATTCATCAAATCCAAAGGAAGTTCTAATAAAAGATTATCTTTTATTAGAACTCTGTAAATTAAATTTTATGTCAAACTCAGGTTACATGACTAAAAAACACTTTGCAAGAACCATTTATCTGTTAGTACTGGTTATTACTATTGTAGGATGCACCCAGACAACACCCGATCTCACTGCGCAACAAATTGTAGATGAGGCAATAGTTAAAGCGGGAGGTGAGGCGTATTTAAATAGCAGTATGAATTTCAATTTTAGAGATTTGTCTTATGAGAACACTTACAGTGGTGGGAAATATTCGATAGAGAGAATTAGAGAAGATTCAACAGGCCTTACTGTAGATGTTATAGACAATAATGGCTACAGGCGCCTTGTAAATGGGAAGTTTGTTGTAGTACACGATACAATGGCGATTAAGTATACAAACAGCGTAAATTCTGTGCATTATTTTGCTCGCCTTCCTTATGGCTTAAACGATGCAGCCGTTAATAAAACCTTGGTAGGGAAGGATACAATAAATGATAAAGTATACTATGAAATTGAGGTGCATTTCGCTCAAGAAGGAGGCGGTGTAGACTTTCAGGATATTTTTATGTATTGGTTTGATATTACAGATTTTAGTATGGATTACCTTGCCTATTCCTATGAAACTGAAGGAGGAGGCGTTCGTTTTCGTGAAGCATTTAATCAAAGAACAGTAAAGGGAATTTCGTTTGCAGATTATATTAATTACAAACCATCTACAATAGATGTTCACTTATCAGAATTGGACGATCTGTTTGTTAAGGGGCAATTAACCGAGGTTTCGAAAATTGAATTAGAAAATATTGAAGTCGTTTTAAAAAATTAGAAAATGAAACAATTGTTTTCTATTTGCCTGTTGGTTTTATTACTGTGTAGTTGCAATCAAAACCCAAAAGTTACCAATAAGGAGTTTGATGCCAAAGCACTGCTTTTAAAGGCAGTGGAGGCACATGGTGGCGATCTTTATAAATCTTCTACTATTAGTTTTGAACTAAATAATTACGAATTTTTATTGCAAAGGGACGGTTACAATTATGTTTACGAAATGAGTAGTCAAAACGATACCGCAAAATTTACAGCTAGGACTTTTAATGGCGGCTTCAAATTTTTTGTAAATGGAGAGGAAAGCTCACAGGGGTCACGTATGGATGGGATTGTAGGTAACAGGCTAACGTCGGTAGTGTACGACTTTTATCTCCCCTACGAACTACTCGGAAACGACGCTATTCATTCATATGATGGTCAAGAACCTGTTAGAGGTAAAATGTACCACAAGGTTAGAGTGACGTTTAAACAAATAGATCCTGAGGTTCCGGACCAGCGTATTATGATGCTTTGGATAGATCAAAAAACTCATGAAATCGATTTTATTGGGAAACAAAATGGCGACGAAAAAAGTCGCAAGCAGTTTATGGCTGCTGCCAATAAAAGAAGACAAAGTGGGATGCTAATTTTTGATTATGAGAACTATCAAACCACGCAGCACAACAAAGATGCCGCTATAGATTCTTTAGCATTTCTTTATAATGCAGGTTTTATGCGACTTGGCAGAACTACGATCTACGATAAAAGTGAAGTAATAATTAACAAATAAATTAATTGATTTGCAATACCTGAACTTCGGTTCGATCTCCAATAATGGTTACAATAAAGAGTGCTCCATTGTTAGCGTCGTCCAGATCTGGGTAACTATCCTTCTTCAAAATTGTATTCACAAAGGCTGGTGTAGTATTAGAGTGCCCAACTACAAGTACAATTTTTCCCTTTGTCGCAACTTGGAACGAATCTGAATACAAATCTCGAGGGTCGTAAGATTGGAGCTCTAATTGTTTTGACCGAGCTACCGGAGCGGCCGTTTGTTCAGTACGATTGTAAGCGGTAGAATAAACCGCATCTAAGGATACTTTTGAGAATACTTTCCCCCAGTTTTTGGCGCGTAACTGCCCCATAGCGGTAAGATCAGGGTTTTTATTAGCAGAGTCTGAACGATCTTTTTCGGCATGGCGAATAAAATAGTAGACAGTGGTAGATTGTGCTGTATTATCAACAATGGCTTCTTCTTGTGCCTGTAGCGGATTTAATACAAACAATGATAGCAAAAGGAGGACGTGATGTATTTTCATAAGCGAAAGGTATAAAATAAAAATGTCTAAAAACACAAGCCAACGCTGTATTTTTAGACATATATTGTCTTATATTATTTCTCGGATTATATAGTCACGGTGATCGAATAAAACAGTGTTACCATGGTTACAACCCCAACATATAGTGCTAGAGCAAAATTTCTTTGTGGTTGAACCTTTTTACCTTTAAAAGGAGTTTGTAAAGTTCTCATGATGTTTTTCATTTTTATTAATTGATTACACTAGTAAGACGAGCGTAATAATAATTTGTTACACCACTTGTCCTCGAAATGTTAAAATCCTTGCCTCAAATGTCGTTTCAGCTATAGGAACTGCCACATCTTTAAACAATTGCATTAATTCTGATGTATGACTTTCCTTCTTTTGTTCTAACAAATTAAAATGTACAAAACTACTCCACATAACTGCTTTGAGTTCAGTTTTTGTTGCATTGTACATTTTTAGCTCAACATGTAATTTAGAATTCGAATAACTGATAAGTTGTGATTCAATTACCACTTCTTCCATTAAAAAGGCGGGTCGCAAATAGGCAATTTGATTGCTGCCTACTACCCAACTCTTACCTGTAGATCGGGCCATTTTATAAATATCGATGTCATAATTATCAATAAGTTGATCTTCTCGTGCATTTAAAAAATAGTTGATGTACGCCGCATTGTTTAAATGGTTAAACGGGTCGCAATCTTGAAATCTGATTTTTGTCTTGCTTTCTAGAATTGTTGGTCTTGCAGTCATAATTAAATACCAATTGGTATATTTTAAATGAAAATATTATATTTTATATTGTCTGAGCGTGTTTTCTAGCAAATTTGATGTTTCGTTTAAGTAACTTGGGTCGTCTGTAGTTTGCATCATAAAAATGGCGCCTTGAATACTACCGTACATTGTTTTTGCAAAACTTTTTGCGTTGATTCCGTCTGATAATTCGCCTTGTTCTTGCGCCATTAGCACCAATTTTTCTATATGTAATTGCGTTTTATCAATAACTCGACAAACCATGGATAGTAAGACGCTATTTTGATGTTTGGCGTCTACTCCAATGTTCAGTATAGGACAGCCTCCCAGTTGTTTACTGCTTTCGTAATAGTTGCGATAAAAATCTGTAATTAGAAGTAATTTACCTATTGGAGAATCTGTCGATTGCTGATGAACTGCTACTTTCTGCAATAGCCAATTTACATTGGCTCTAAATGCTTCGACAGCCAGTGTCTCTTTGTTTTCGAAGTTGCCATAAATAGCACCCTTAGTTAATCCAGTAACAGTGGTTATATCGCTCATACTAGTAGCGGCATACCCTTTTTGGTTGAATAAAGGAGCTACAGTTTGAATGATAAACTTTCTTGTTTTCTCTGCCTTTGTAAGCATAATTGGATATTATTTACTTACAAATATAATAAAAAATACCGAATGGTATATTAATAAATTGGAGTAAGAATATATCCTTTATCACGCAAAAGACTAATAACACCTTCGTCGCCTGCTAAATGACCAGCTCCAACTGCATAAAAGGCAGCTTTATCTTTAGAAAGATTCTCAATTTGTGGTATCCATGCATTGTTGCGATCAAATAAAAAGATGTCCAAATAATTTCTAGAAAGAGATGAGTCGTGCTCTAACATGAAGTCATACATCGCTTGTATATCTTCTTTGTAATAATTGGCGGTCATTGTTTTCATTTCCTCCTTAAGCGCACCCCAGCCATCGTTTACATAACGCATCAAGTCGTCTACTTGATCTTGATAGGGAATACTATCGAAGATTGCCATTTGATTTTGAAAAGTCTCTAGTCCTAAGATTTCTTTGTCATTATATAGTCCCTTTTCCATAACGGCTGTGTCTACGGCTTGCAATTCGTAACCGAAAAGAGAGGGGTACAGCAAAGTATTTAATATAAAAGGTAGAGAATTGTACATCGGTTTTAT
>QIIH01000413.1 GCA_003229235.1 Flavobacteriales bacterium
TTTGACGCTAAGTATTTAGTAGAAAGCTCTAAGGAATACCCTATTTCTTTTAATGGTAAAATGCGTTTTACGATGCCTTTGTCGCTCGATTTAACTAAAGACCAAATCGAAGCCGCGGTAATGGCACACGAAAAGACCCAACAATATTTAGAAGGGCGCACCCCTAAAAAAGTGATTATTGTTCCTGGTAAAATCGTAAATATAGTAGGCTAATCTGGTCACAATCAGAAATCTTGTCAGGTTAATTAATTTGCACGGTATTTGTTATATTTATAGTATCGATGCGATATTATTAATATATACACACCCGTATTGGCGGGTTAAATTATGATTGGATACTATATTTTGGCAGGAGCCATCTTTTTGATTAGTTCTTATGTTAGCAACAAATTAAAGAAAAAGTTTAAGCAATACTCAAAAATGCATTTGCAAAACGGTATGAGTGGCGCCGAGATTGCACAAAAGATGCTAGACGATAATGGTATTAGAGACGTACAAGTTATCTCTGTAAAAGGAATGCTCACAGACCATTACAATCCTCAAAAGAAAACAGTTAACCTTAGTGAAGGTGTATACCATCAGCGCAATGCTGCAGCAGCTGCAGTGGCGGCGCACGAAGTTGGGCATGCCGTACAACACGCAACGGCCTATTCTTGGTTGCAATTGCGTTCTAAGATTGTGCCAACTGTTGGTATCGCAAGTAAGCTCTCCAATTTTGTTATTATAGCGGGATTGATATTATCTGCGACAGGGTCTGGCTTTGGAGTGACTATTTTTGGAGTTGGAATTGCTCTTTTTGCAGCAACCACTTTATTCGCATTTATTACTTTGCCGGTAGAATTTGATGCCAGTAAACGAGCAATGGCATGGTTAGATGATAAGAACATGGTTACTCAGCAAGAACAGGCCGCAGCTCAAGATGCTTTAAAGTGGGCAGCACGTACGTATGTAGTGGCAGCTTTAGGGTCACTTGCCACCTTGATTTATTTTATCTCACTGTTTTTAGGCAGACGCTAAGTAAGGTTATCAGGATTATATCCTAAATACGGGGTGGTGAATTCTTTAAAGTGAATTCCGTAGTTTTCTAATTCCTTTAAAATTGGCTCATATACTTCTCTTTTGATAGGTAACTGAACTCCTGGAGTGGTAATCTCTTCGTTTAAAATTTTAAGTGCAGCAATTGCAACAGGTAAACCAACGGTTTTTGCCATGGCCGTTTGTATTTGATCTTCGCCAACTAAAACCATATTTGAGTCGATCTGTTTGCGTTCGCCATTCAGTTCGTATCCAAATTTGTGATACATAACAATCATGTCCTTGTCTTGAGGTTCGAGAGTCCAACTATCCATTAAAATTTTTTGTAAGGCTTGAGCAGGAGTCGCATTTTTGATTCCAATCGTTTTTGCGCGATTAAATAAATCTAGCTCCAAAAGCTTTTCCCACATTAAGTCGTCCTGATCAATCTTTAGACTGTGACGCATTTTAAGCTCAACCGAATCTGTAGGAGAATAGGGTAAAAAACAGTTTACAAATTGGGCGTACGTCATGTTTTCTGTCTCTTGTAGTTGATAAGAATCGTCTGTCATCCCTAGTTGTACAAACATATTCCATGCGCGACTATAGCCCACTCGACGCATGGTTCCGCGATAGAGCGTAAGAACATCTTCTAGGCCATAAATTTCGCGATATTTAAGCGAGTTTCGATTTGCATAAGCTTCAAATTTTCCGAACCCCTCAACTTGTAAAAATTCGGTTCGTCTAAATAATCGGTGATACGGAATATATTTATACGTTCCTTCCTGAACAAACTCGGCAGCATTACCTTGGCCAGCGACAACCACGTTGCGCGGGTTCCAAGTAAATTTATAATTCCAAAGATTGTTATCACTCTCGGGCGCAATGAGTCCTCCGGTAAAAGATTCGAATAACAACATTTTGCCGCCTTTATCTCTAATGCGGTCTATTACATGCATAGCGCTCATATGATCTATACCTGGGTCTAACCCGATCTCATTCATAAAAACCAAGCCCTTTGCTTTTACTTTAGAATCTAAAGCCTTCATTTCGTCGCTTATGTACGAAGCCGTTACCATGTGTTTCCCGTAGGTTAGACAATCTTTGGCCACTTCCATATGAAAACGAGCCGGCAGCATCGAAATCACTAAATCGGCCTTCTGAACTGCTGCTCGACGTTCTTTTTCGTTAAAAACGTCGAGCATAATAGCCCTTGCATTGGGTGCGCCTTCTGTAAATTTTTTGGCTGCGACAATAGACATATCTGCAATGGTAATCGCTAGATTTTCTGTTACTGATTTGTTTAATAAGTACTGAATCAGACTACTAGCAGAACGGCCTGCACCAATGATCAGAATTTCTCTCATAAAGCTGATAATTTTGTAAATTGGAAGGTAAAAATTTGTGCTACGAAAGTACAAATTGTAAGCGATTTCTTAAGATGATTCTAAATAAAAAAATAGCTTTTACAGGTGCAATAATGGCATTTTTGGCTGTTCTGTTGGGTGCTTTTGCAGCTCATGGACTAAAAGATTTGACCACACCTGAGACCATACAGAGTTTTACTACTGGAGTGAGATATCAAATGTATCATGCGTTAGCATTGCTTTTTCTGTCAATAATTTCTGACAATCAAAAAGGAGTGATGCGAGCTTACTACTTTTTTGTAGTAGGAATTATTCTGTTCTCGGGTTCTATTTATGTCCTTACGGCAGTTAGCATACTAGAAGGCAGTATAGGTCTGTTTGGAGTTATCACACCAATAGGAGGATTATGCTTGCTAATAGGTTGGGTTTTATTGGGAATATTGTTGTTAAGAATGTCCGAATCAAAATCCAAATAATACCATTGGATTGCGCATTAATTGTTATTTTTGCAGCTGTATTAGACGCAAACTAAACAATAAATAATGATCGATAACAGTCAGTCTACGAAATCGATTTCGTTAGCCTCATACGGAATTAATAACGCTAAGGTACACTACCAGAGCACTCCAGATGAGTTACATGACATTACAATCAAACACTCTCAAGGCCAAGAAGCATCTAATGGTGCATTGGCAATAAACACAGGCGAATTTACAGGGCGATCTCCAAAGGATCGCTTTCTTGTTAGAGATAGTATCACAGAAGACAAAGTTTGGTGGGGCCCTGTTAATATCCCTTTCGAGCCGGATGCTTTTGATGCTTTATACGACAAGGTGGTAAATTATTTGTCTAATAAAGAGGTGTACGTACGTGACTGCTATGCTTGTGCAGACCCTAATTATAAGCTCAATATTAGAGTCATAAACGAACATGCATGGTCTAACTTATTTGCATACAATATGTTTTTGCGTCCTAGCGATGCCGAATTGCTTGCGTTTGATCCGGAATGGGTAGTTGTAAATGCTCCCGGGTTTATGGCAGACCCTGAAGTTGATGGTACACGTCAACATAATTTTGCGATTCTTAATTTTACTAAAAAAATTGCATTAATTGGTGGAACTGGTTATACAGGTGAGATCAAAAAAGGAATCTTTTCTGCGCTCAACTTTATTTTACCGGTATTTAAAAATACCCTTCCAATGCATTGTTCTGCCAATGTTGGAAACGACGGTGATACCTCTATTTTCTTTGGGCTTTCCGGAACGGGAAAAACAACGCTATCTGCAGACCCAAATCGCAAACTGATAGGTGACGACGAGCATGGTTGGACATCAGAAAACAGTATATTTAATTTTGAAGGAGGCTGTTATGCTAAAGTGATTAATATGTCTCGTGAAAGCGAACCCGAAATATTTGACGCCATTAAAAGAGGTGCGATTCTCGAGAACGTAATTATGGACGATGCCGGAAAGGTCGATTATTCGGACGTAAGCATCACCCAAAATACTCGAGTAAGTTATCCTATTTATCATATCGATAATATTCAAGTGCCTTCTATTGGGTATAATCCAGGAAATATTTTCTTTTTAACTGCTGATGCATTTGGAGTTTTACCTCCAATCTCTAAGCTAACTCCTGGGCAAGCAGCTTATCATTTTATTAGCGGATATACAGCAAAAGTGGCTGGAACAGAAGCTGGAATTACAGAACCTGTACCTAATTTTTCTGCTTGTTTTGGAGCACCATTTATGCCATTGCATCCTACCAAATATGCAGAGATGCTCAGTAATAAAATGAGCGAATCTGGGGTTAATGTTTGGTTGGTCAATACAGGTTGGACAGGAGGTCCTTATGGAGTAGGTTCACGTATGAAGTTAAAGTATACACGGGCAATGATTACAGCGGCCATGAGCGGCGAACTAGAGGCAGCAAATAAAGATAATTACCACATCCATTCGATCTTTGGAGTAGCTCAACCTAGAGTTTGCCCTAATGTCCCGACCGAAGTTTTAAGCCCTCGCAAAACTTGGAATAATGACAAAGGTTATTATGAGACCGCGCATAAACTTGCGGCATCATTTAATGATAACTTTAAAAAGTTTAAGGATCAGGCGAGTGAAGAGATTATTGCTGGCGGCCCATTGGTGTAATATTCAGCATAGAGTAAAGCAAAAAATGCTCCAATTGGAGCATTTTTTATTTCTTTTTATTTACGGTAGTAATGTATTTTTCCAGCGCCATCGACATCGATGGTATTTCTGGAGTAGGAGCTTGAATGTCTACTTTTAAACCATTTTCTGAAGCCGCCTGCACTGTGGTGTTTCCGAATACAGCAATACGGGTATCGTTTTGTTCAAAATCTGGAAAGTTTTTAAACAACGATTTAATTCCGCTAGGGCTAAAGAACACTAATATGTCGTAATACACATTTCTTAAATTGGAAAGGTCGCTAACTACAGTTTTGTAGAAAGTCGCTTGTTTCCAGTTTAGGTCTTGTTCGTTTAATAAAGCCGGAACCGCAGGTTTAAGCATGTCTGAAGATGGCAATAAAAACGACTCGTTCTTATATTTTTTAATAAGAGGCATTAGCTCTGGGAAGGTGCGTTTGCCAACATAAATTTTACGCTTGCGATACACTACGTATTTCTGCAAATAGTAGGCTACCGCCTCAGACTGACAAAAATACTTCATGGTGTCTGGCACCTTAAAACGCATATCTTCTGCAATTCTAAAAAAGTGATCAACAGAGTTACGGCTGTTCAAGATTATGGCAGTATAATCGGTCAGGTCAATCTTTTGCGATCTAATGTCTTTGGCAGAGACCCCTTCTACATGTATAAAAGGAATAAAGTCTATTTTAACTTTATGTTTTTCAACCAAACTAAAATAAGGAGAGTTTTCTACCTTAGGTTCTGGTTGAGACACCAATATAGTTTTCACTTTCATAGAGCCCATTGTTTAAAATTTCTATCCTAAAAAAAAGTCTTATAAACTATTAGACAAGGCGAAATTTCGAGTGCGCAAAGATATAAAATAAAATAAAAGAAATTACTAAAAATGAGCTGTTCATTTGTTTTATAACTGTGGAGCAAACTTAACATAAGAATAGCCGCAGTTACTGCTAATACTACCCACAATACGATTTTGGAGTCGTGATACCCCAAAATATAAATCACATTTGCAATAAAAAGAAATACACTAAGGAGGTTTATGTAGCTAATCTTTTCAAAAATGTATTGATTTATAAGCGATTCGATGTCAAAAACGGTACCTACTAATTTTTCTAACAGCACTTTTACCAAAATAAATCCAGAAACAACGGCTGCAATCTGAATAAAACTCGAAATCTCTAAACTTAAAGGGTCTTTTTCTTGAGGAATCAATAAAAAACCAATAAACAACGACAGATTTGCGACCCCAGCGATCCACAAAATAATTGTAAAAGGATGTTTAAGCTCTGTACTTCTGCCTTGTGCCAAGAAATATTTATTGGAGATAGGTAGTTTGCTAAACTCTAGGCTTCGTTCTGGGAAAAGTCGTTTTGCAATTGCCATGAGAATAAAACAGCCCATGCAAACAAAAATAATCCAATCTTGGGAGGCTAATTCTCTAAGGGTAAAAGGCAATTCTTGCATCTGATAAAAATACGCTATTTAGTATTTTATGCGTAATAACTCACCTAAAAATCTTCACATTTCTTTATGTTATTAGAACTAGAATTGACTTAAATTGCGGCATGTCTACTGCACTCGTCGTCATACCTACATATAACGAAATTGAAAACATCGAACGCCTGATTCGAATTGTACTTTCACAGCCACGAAAATTTCACATTCTGGTAGTCGATGATAACTCGCCAGATGCTACAGCCTTAAAGGTTAAAGAGCTACAGGGCGAATTTGCAGA
>QIIH01000171.1 GCA_003229235.1 Flavobacteriales bacterium
TAATCACAAAAGCCTATTATTTATAGGTATCTTTAAATAAATAACTTATGATTTAATGAAAGGAATTCTAAGTATAATTAACACTTTTACTACAGAAGATGCTAAAGCCTTTACGGCCTTTTTAACCAAAAAGAACCGTCGGGGCGATGCAAAAAACATTCAGCTTTTTAAGCTACTGTGGGAAGGAAATCGAGAAAAACTCGATATTAAAATTTATGGTAAACCATCTAAAAATTCGTATCACGGTTTATGTAAGCGGCTTCAGGATAGCTTGATAGAATTTGTTGCCAACTTGGGTTTTGCCAAAGAGACCTCGCAAGAAATGGATACATTAAAATTTTTGCTTGCCAGTCGTATCCTTTTTGAGCAAAAACAATACGCCATAGCGCAGAAAACATTAGACAAGGCAGAAGCCTTAGCACTGAGCGTAGATGCCTATGCCATATTAAACGAAATATATCACACCAAGATTCAATTTGCGCATCATAATCCGAAACATGCTTTGACACAAATAATCATTAGTGCTCAGGATAACTATGAGCAATACTCTCAAGAAATTGAACTCAACATAGTATCTGCGACAATTCGAGAATCCATCCATTCGATAAAAGACAATAATATAGTAGACAGCATCAAAGATGCACTTGCATCACAAAACATTATAATAAACAACGCTCTTACATTTAAGTCACTGCATCAACTAATGAGCATAGCAGAGAGGCAGGCCAATTTAAAAAACGATTATTATACGATTTTAGCTTTTATGGAGGAATTGTATAACGTAGTTAACCTTAAAACCGACGACTTTAGTAAACATCTTTATTATAGGCTGCAATGTCATTATCTAATGGCGGTCACTTTGTTTAGAAACAAACAATTTTTATCCTCCAATAAGATTGTAAAGGCAATGCGGCAATTAGGAAGTAATACAAAAACTTATTCCCAGCAACTAGCACATAAAACACTTTTGTTAGAGGCTCTCAATGCCAATTATAGTGGCGATTATAACAATGCTATTGCTATACTTTCAAAAAGTTCTGGCGAGTCGCTTTCTGTACAAATGAGTTTGGTTATGTGTTATTTCCAGCAATCACAATGGGACAAAGCGTGGCAAATTGTTCGCTTATGGAATCACAGAGACTCTTGGTACGAAAAAAAAATGGACTGGTCTTGGATGGTACAAAAAAACATAATCGAAATTTTATTGCTTATAGAAAGAGATAAGTTAGACCTTGTATTGGCTAGATTAAGTAGTTTTAGTCGTCGCTTTAGCAAACAACTCAAAGATGCAAATCAAGAGCGTGTGGCTACTTTTATGAAGTTGGTAGCTTATGTGTACAAGCATCCCGAGCAAATACAAACTAGTGCATTTAAGCTACGTGTTGAACAGAGCTTTAATTGGCTGGATCGCCGTGAAGAAGACCTTTTTGCCATGAGTTTTTATGCCTGGTTAAAGGCAAAAGTTAATGCCGAAAACTTATACAAAACTACTCTCAACCTTGTGCAAAATTAATTTTGCATGTAATGAATAGGTTACCATTAACGACTACCGCATTATAATCAATCAACTTAACCATGAAAAACCAACGTAATGACACCATAATTTTTGACGGTGAATGCAACTTATGCAATGGCGTTGTAGGTTGGCTGCTCAAATTTGCCCCAAAAAGCCTGTTTAGTTTTGTTCCTTTTCAGTCTCCACAAGGGCAAGAACTATTATTAGAATATGGATTTCCAACCAAATCGTTAGATACTATAATTCTGATAGATGTAAATGGCGTACACACCCATTCTGATGGCTTTTTAACAGTAATTGGCAAAATCCCTAAATGGAAGCGTTTTGCTGCCCTTCTAGCCTTTATTCCACAAATGATTAGAGACTTTATTTATGTAACTGCCTCCCGCAACCGATTTAAGTGGTTTGGGGCGTCAAAGAGTTGCACCATTAATTTTGTTTAACTACTCACTAGGTGTCCTAATCTTACTTCCTAAAAACAAGGCATTTAAAAACAGGCGATTGGTACCGTACCATGAGCCTCTAAAGTTAGGGTTGTCTGCAAAAAGCACTGCACGACCATCTCCAACAGAAGATACTACTAGCGAAGCCGAAGGCTTGACCATGTTATCCATATTATCGTCGGAGATATAACCATCGATATGCGCGTTTGGCGTATACTTGGCCACTGTGTTATAAGCACTCTTACTAGGCATCAAAAACACACCATTGTTCTTATAAACAGGCAACAAACGGTCTCTGTAACCAAATCCTAAAGGATGAGTGAGATCTAGATCTACCTCTAAAATAATCCCTCCTACTTGCTCACTTCCACGATTTTCGTTTGCATCTACATAAGGCAATCTATCTACTGTTTTAGTTGAGTCTTTGGGTTTTTCGGTAAACTTCTCAGCAACTAATTTATTTTGAATGGCCCATCGGGTACCGCCAGCAATAGTGATTAATGTATTACCTCGTTCTGCCCATTCTTTAAGGCGTCCCTGCTGAATAGAATCCAAAGCACCATAACCCCCAGATACCATTACAATGGTGTTATATTTATCTAAATCGGCAAAGCCAAAAGTGCGCAATTGCAGTTTTGTTATAGGCATATTAGCCCTAGTATCTAATAAATGCCAAACTTCACCAGCTTCGTACGAATTAACGCCATCGCCAATAAGCAAAGCTGCCTTAGGCATCTCTAATGTTCTAAAATTACCACTCCCTAAATCAATTCCAGAGCTACTATAACCTGTACTTACTGCATATATAGGCACTTGAAATGTCTTTTCGGCTTCTTTAACAAAGGTATAAACCTCATCTGCCGAAAGCTTTTGCTTAGAAACGGGAATCATAATACTCCCATAATTAAACTGAGTAACGCCAGCGTGCGTTCCTATTGCGAAGGGCTTAAATGCAGACGCCACTACGATTCCGTTTTTCTGTAGATGATATAAGGCCGCAGGAGCGTTGTAGTCGTCCCAGTTAATCACATAAGCGTAGTTAGATTTAGGTACGTTCTGAGTTGTGACCAAATTGTCTGTAGAAGTCACCTCGTTCGCAGTACTAACCGCACCTTCTGCCTCGTACTTCATATTATAAAAATTAGCAACACTCCAAGCAGAGGCATCGTAAAAAACACTGTCTCTAAACTGCGAATAGGTTTCAAAAAATGTCTGAACCATTCTTTGTTGAGGCTGCCTAGTAGGCACTACATAGCGGTCGCCATCTCGATATACTTTAATTTTATGAATCAACAATTTGTCGATAAAAGCTTTTACTCTGTTTGCATCGTATGCATCGCCAAAGCTATATCCAGCCGGGCCACCTTGCAAGGTTTTACCATTAGCCGATTTAAAAAAGTCTTGCTGATACTTTCTTAGCTGTGCCTTGTTTTCTACCGCTGCCTTTACCGTTGCAATGCTTGATATATATTGATTCCGAATGGTAAATGGGAAGGTAATTTGACCGTAATCGGTATCCTGTAAATGCCCACGAGAGCTAGCTTGCTCAAACAATAAAGCCAATCCTCCTTGTAAATCTGGATATGAAGAACCATAACCTGGGTAGGTTCCGTCGAAAGCTTCTTTGGTAAAATAAAAACTGCCTATATCATTTAAGGCCGTTTCGAAATAAGGTGCAAAGAGGTCGTTTAAATCTTCGTAATTCTCACGTGGCATAATAGGATTAAGTGACCCGATAGGCTTCATGGGTTCAAAAAAGTAATTGCTGTTAGTGCCCATTTCGTGAAAATCGGTCACTACATTTGGATACCATTTATGAAACCAAGTGAGTTTGCCTCTGCTCTCAGGGTTGATCGCCAACAACCAATCGCGATTTAAATCGAACCAATAATGATTGGTTCTGCCACGAGGCCATGCTTCAAAATGTTCGGCGTCCATGGGGTCGCTTACCAACGGATTTGCCTTAAACTGATTGACCCATTGGGTGTGTCTGTCGCGCCCATCTGGATTAATCGTAGGATCTATAAAAACAATGGCATTGTCTAAATAATTGGCCACTTCTGCTCCGTTTGAAGCTACTAAAGTATAAGCCGTTAATAAAGCGGCTTCACTACTCGATGGCTCGTTCCCATGTACGTTATAACCCAACTGAATAAAAATTGGCAGCTCATCATAATCTGAAGGCGACTCATCAGGATTTACATAGGCCAAATGTGCCTGTTTGATTTGCTCGATGTTATTTAATTTATCTGGAGTAGTTACTGTGAGTATAACTAGTTTACGGCCTTCGTGGGTTTTGCCATACTGCTCTATACTCGCACGGGGAGACAATTCTGCCAGTTTGGTAAAGTAAGCAACAATCATATCGTGTCGCGTATGCTGTTCCCCTATTGGATATCCTAAAAATTGTTCTGGCGAAGGAATCGCAGCATCAAAAGGGCCTTTATCTTTTAAAAAATAATCTTGAGCGATGGTCGGCGCGCTTACAAATAGCATGAGTGCAAACAAGAGAAAGCGAGAAATCATAATTTTGGTTTGGTTAGGAGTGGTTTAACTGCAAGGTACAAAAAACACCGCCTCCTATATTCCTAAATTTGGTATTTAAGAATCCCAGAAGACGGTGTACATCCAACCAAAAAATATAAAAAACTACTCTCCTACCTTACTTAAGAAAGCAATATCGTTTTCGACAGTTAATAGTAACAAACTTGTTGCAGTACAAAACACTGGGCTTGTAATACAGTGGTGTCCGTTCCAGCTACCATCGCTATTTTGAATTTTTAAAATACGTCCGCTCATATCGTCGTACCAGTTAATCCAGCTATCATCATTATTTACAATAAGAGATTCGCCAGTTTGCAAAAAGCTTAAAAACTCTTCGCCTCCGTTGTTTCCAAAACCGGACATTACGCCTTTATCTTGAGCTAGTTTTTTTGCAGATTCGTATACATTATAAGAAGTTGCAATGCCTTGTGCTTTGCCTTCGAGCATACCCGCTATAACCAGATTATCGGCGTTTACTGGCGCATCTTCTGCTAGTTTTCCTTCGGCCTTGGCCTTTTGGATTAATTCTTTCGCCTTGCGTGCATCTTTTGCGCTTGCTCTAGTACTATTACTTACAGCATAAAGCATAATGCCAGCACCTTCGTCGGTTTTTACCGAATTGTCATCTACATTAAAATTATCTTTTTGATAATTTTTAGCACGCTCTAACACTTCCTGATCTACATCTGCCCCAACAGCATCTGCAGATTCTAAAGCAGAATTAGCCAAACCACTTTGTAATACGCCAGCCCAACCGGCTCCAGATTGTTTTCCGCTTGCATCTGTACCATCCTGGATTTTTGCAACACAAATATCTAAGGCACGGGTGATGCGTTTTTTATCGGCTCCTTTAAAGTCGCGATCTAACAAATTAGACAAAAATTGAGCGGCTAAAACAGCATCTATGTTTTCTCCAAGTTTTGTTTGAATTTGTGTTCCGCGTACAGCGGTGATAAAAGGACTGTTTTTAGGCGAATTCTCTATTGTCTCAAGCATATAACTCACAGCAGCAGACAATTGTTTTGAGTATGTTCCCTTTTTTAATGTAGTACCGCTTCGTACCAAAGCCATAGCAACCATAGCTGTAGTTGCAGGGTCTGCCTTAACCGCAAGCGGATCTAGAACTTCTTGACGTGAATGAGTTCCGGCTCCATAACCTCCGTTTGCTAATTGAGAGTTAGACAACCATGCAAGCCCATCATTAATAGAAAGCACTATGTTTTCGTTATTCTTATACATACTAAAATCTTTAGAAGATTGCTCTCCCATAATTGTCATAAATACACAACCATCTATTGGCTCTAAAGTTCTAATTGCGATCTCTTCTGAATCGGTATTGTTGTCAAAAACAAAGGGAGTGACTGCCAAAATACTGAGAGGAATGATCCAAAATAATACACTGTGTTTCATCTTTTATTAATTTTATTTGACTCGAATGTAGTAGCATATCTTGAATAACAAAACAGGCTTTGAGTAAACTGGGGTTTATAATGAGTTAACTGTTCTGATAAGTGAGGGAACCATTTACAAATCAAATTTTAATCATTTAAGAGGTTTGACTATATTTGACCAATAATTAAAATAACTATGATTAGATTAAAGACCCTAAGTTTTGTTCTTTTTACATTGTTGATTGTCTCTTGTAGTGGCGACGATAACTATACTCCTATAACAGACGATACCGCGACAACAGACGATACTACAGATGATACCA
>QIIH01000252.1 GCA_003229235.1 Flavobacteriales bacterium
GTAATGGACAATGTTTATAATAACGAGATAATCGGGATGTCTTATGACAACTTCTGGAAAGACAAAATGATTGAATTTGGCGGAGACTATGCGCTATGGTCAAATGCGCCAGAAAATCCTCACTATAATTAAGAACCTGAGCTCGACCTAAAATTTAATTCACAGAGTTCTAAGAAAAAGACAATCTTATCTGCGCATTTAATTTTCCTAATAGGTCTCTTGCCACTACAGTAGTGTATTCCTTTTTTCGGTATTTACGTATTGATTGAATTCCTATCATGGTATTGGTAATAAACAACTCGTCTGCCTTTTGGAGTTCAAATGGCGATATTGAAGCCTCTTCTAGTGTATAATTAGGCAGTTTGCTCATCATTTTAATCAATTGCCCTCTTATGATACCATTAAGGCATCCGCTGCTGAGTGGAGGTGTTTTTATTGTCGAATCTTTAACCAAGAAGATATTGGCATTTAGAGCTTCTGTAACCTCCTTTTGATGATTTAACAACAAACAGTTGTCGTATCCATTTTCTTTAGCATAAATACTACCTAACACATTAATGGCCTTATTGTTACTTTTTATAGTAGACAATAAACCTCCCATGATATAATGATCTTTAAAAAGCGCTACCGTATAGGGCGATTCCTCAATTAAATAAAAGGCAATATCGAAGGGTGTGGCTTGAATAAAATAGCCAATATCGTCGCATTCTGGAGTGTATTTCCCTTCTGCATCGCGATAAACAAAAACCTTTACGGAGTAAGCATTACTTGGCGCTAGACTTTTAATCACACTGTCAATCTGCAGGCTAAGAAATTCCATTGTAAAATTCATAGGAATTTCCATGCGCATAATACGCATAGAAGACATCAATCTAAAGTAATGATCTTCCCAAAATAGTATTTTACTATCTTGATATCGAAGGGTCTCAAAAAGAGCATCTCCATACAGTAATCCTCTATTTGAATAAGCTAAATGTGCTTCGTTTTCTGGAAGTAAATTTCCATTAAGTAGTATCATAAAAAAACTCCGTATAAAACGGAGTAAAGATATCGATAAATTAGGCGAGGTTTAAACCGAACCTAAAATTTGTTTTAGTTCGGAGATCATATTTTCCCAAAGCATTTTACCTTCTTCTACCTCATCATCGTCTGCAAAATCGGTTATCATAAGCGAAACGTCTTTGGTAATCTCATCTACCTGAATACGCAACTCAAAATAGTAATTAGTACCCTCATCTTCGAGCCAAGTGAACTTAACACGCTCTCCGTTCTTTTTGCTGAGTAGCTTTGCCTGTTCTTCACTGCCTTCCCAAATAAAAGTAAAAAGCTCGCCTCTAGAGTTTACATTATCTGCATACCATTCGGACAAACCAGACGGAGTAGAAATATATTGATACAGCATCGCCGATGATACTTTAATCGGGAACTCCATTTCGTATTTAATCTTATCGCTCATGTAGGTTTCATTCTTGTGTTCGCCCAATATATCGAATAATTATTAACCGCAAAAGAAATAAAAAAAATAATGCAAAAAATATTCGGAATCTTTGTCTTACTTACATTTGTTATTATCTTTGCGCCTCCTTAAATGGCGAGGTAGCTCAGTTGGTTAGAGCGTCGGATTCATAACCCGGAGGTCGGGGGATCGTGCCCCCCTCTCGCTACTCTAATAAAAAACTCAATGCGATGCATTGAGTTTTTTATTAGATTCCATTTTTCATTGGGTCTTTTTTATTTATATCGATATTATTTGGCAATCGTTTTGTTCTCTTTTTTAAACTCTCTTCTTATTCCTGCTAACAACATTGGTTGAGATACCACCACAGTATCTTCGCTAACTGCTTGTAATGCACAATACCTTAAAACATTTACTATCGCACCTCCTGTCAATTCGTACGAATCGGCTATTTGCCAACTGGAAATGTATTTGGACTATCCTGCATTGTTAATTGTCAATTTCTCGTGGGCGATCTCTAATAATTCTACAGCAACTTCGTTCCCGTCCGATTTAAGATCGGTACTAGTGATTTTAGTAGGCCAAGCGTTTTCTAATGTCCATTGCATAGTAACTTTGCCAACCTCATCTAACAATTTAATAATAACTGTACGACGTGTTATAGTATTCATTGCAATCTCTGCGTGCCAATCCCAGAATGCGTTGTCGTTTAAAAAAACACCGCGTTTCATCGTTACGTTTCCGTACTTTACTATGCCTGACATTTTTTCTATTGAAAATTCTGCTCTAGTGTTCTTGCGATATTCTATAATTTGATTTTCGACGTCCATGCCAGATACTTCTTGAAATGCCACGCTGGTCATACCTGAGCCAAGATCTACTTCGAAATAAAACTTGGGGAAGGGCCATACTGTATCTTGTTCACTGCCATCGTCTGCCATAAAATATTTTTAAGTTCTAATTATTAAGTTGTTTTACCTCTAGCTTGAAACAGGCATTTGTTGCTGAATTGAAAATACAATAAATTCTGCGGGCCTTACTAGCGCAACATGTACCGTAACATTCATATATCCCCTAAGGATGTCATCTGGCGTCATAGTAGTACCAAGACCACATGATACATTAAAAGCGTCTGTTGGCTTTGCGCCCATTAATCCACCTTGCCTCCAAATATCGGCTAAAAAGCTACCAATCATACTTTTTACTGCTTCCCAAGTGTTCTTATTGTTTGGGGCAAAAACATAGGCTCGAATAGCTTGTCTACACGATTGTTCTAACATAGTCGAGGTTCTACGTACGTTGATATACCTCCAATCTAAACTATTACCATCTAAGGTTCGAGCGCCCCAAACCAAAATTCCTCGGCCAGTAAACGAACGAATAGCGTTAATCGATTTACCAGTTAGTGCATCAACATTTAAATCCTCATGTTGTGCCGATGAAATATTAATTGTTAGTGACGCTACCCCTGTTAAAGAAATATTAGCTGGGGCCTTCCATACGCCACGACTTTTATCGGTACTTGTAATAACTCCTGCCATGGCGCCACTAGGAGGTAAAATATTAGCGAGCAATAGTACTTTTTTAATAATCTCGCTATACTCAGAACTCGCCGCAATTAAGGCACTGTTATATTGATTTGCAGTTAAGGGTTCTGCAGGAGGGCTCTCGATATTTGCCAAAATTGTATTCACAGTGGCATTAGGTCTTGTCACCGGGCTTAAAATTGGTTTTAGCTGTTTGGTGTCGCCACCAAACAGATTGTTATAGTCCAAATCATCAGTTTGCATAACCGTGGTACCAAGAAAGGGATAGTAAGCTGTACCAAAGTCTAGCCCTTCTGTGCCAATATTGCTTCTAAAGGCTGTGATATCGTCGTAATAAGTGATTGGATCGGGAGCATTTCCACCAATAATATCAAAAATACTTATTGCCGTTTGCATTTCAGAATTCTGCGAAAGCATCATCTTCATTAAAGTCCCGTTATTATCTGCAGACAATAATGTAGCTTCTGGTACAAGGTACATAGTGGGTTCTTCTTCTCTTTCGAGCAATTCTATACCAGCCAGCAACTCGTCTAGTTTAACATTGGGGTTAATTAGTGGTACATTTGGATTGTCCATTGGCCTGCCAAACGGCAATCCATAAGTTCCTACCGATACGATATAACAATCTTCTCCCCCATTATCGAAAAAAAGTTTAATACTGTTATACAAATAATAAATGGTCGACGCATCAGGTATTATAGAGTAATAGTCGTTACCAATATGCACAAAATGCCCAGCATTAGGGATACTCACTTGCTTTTTTAAATAATAGTTTGGATGGTATTGTTTGGCAGCTGGGTTAGGTGCTTTAGGATCTGGATAACAATAAATGGATTGAAACTCAACAAAAGATCTAACCTTCTTGGCAACATTGATATGCGACTTACCTTCATAAGAAGCTTGTGGTGTATAACCAATAAAGGCCGGAACTGCTGTATTTACCGCAACTACCGAGTTAGGAAACTCATTTACCTCATTAATATAAACGCCTGGGATCTTTCTATTGGACAAACTCATAAATTATAGTTGTATTTAAAATTTATTAAATATAAGGGCAAATAGACAATTGTATCATAGTTTTCTTCTACGGCTGTAAAATACATTGATTCGAAAATCAATCATCAAGATACAACTTGGCAGCAATTCTAGATGCCGAAACTCCATGTGTCTGTGAAGCAAATAAAATAGTCTATATATCAAACATAAAAACCCGTATAAACACCTAGATCTACGCTTTAATTTTTTGAATAAAACCTATCCGAAATTACGTTGTATATAGTTCTAATTGAAGAAATAATAATTAAGAACGAAACCATGACGATTGAATCAAATACGTAAATTCCTACAAACTGGATCGTTCTACGCGAGAATAACTCCTACAAAAAACATCGACAAACTGCGGTTTATAGCGATTAACTGCATATTTTTTGTATATTTTCTTGTCTTTTTTAATTATTAGTTACACATTTGTGAACCATTGACCCGAATCAATGTAAACTAAAATAATCTTAACCTATACCTTATTATGGAAACCCCGTATAATTTTGTATCCCCGAAATCTAAAATTTTCAAGACGATATCAAATGTTTTCTTGGCATTTCTAGCATTTTTAGTATTTATGTCTGGAATCTCTGGTGCATTTGCGCAAACTAACACTTCAGGTATTACAGATAACTTATCCAAAAGAGTTTTAATTAAGGACATTACCTCAGCTCAAGCGAGCATCCTTGTAGATAATGGCATCGACTTACAGTGTGGTGCTATTCATACACACGACGCGCTCCAATTAGAATTATCTGCTTATGATTTAGGTCTTTTAAAAGACTTAAATATAAATTATGATATCGTTATTGATGATTTAGTAAGCTTTTATAAAGAGCGTGAAGAACGTGAGCTTCCTATAGCTAAAGCTGAATTGGCAGCTGCAAAAGCCGCTCAATTATCCCAAAAACAAAAATCTTCAATCAACTCGGCAACTCAGGATAGTTTTTTGCAATATGCTGGAGCAGAAGAGATTGCTTGGTCAATTCCTAACAATTATAATCTAGGCTCAAGTTTTGGGGGATGTTTTACAGTAAGCGAAGTGCTTTCTGAATTGGACGATATGAGAACCCTTTATCCCGCTCTTATTTCGGCTAGAGCCGATGCGAGTCCGACTAGTGAGACGACTTATGGGAATACATTGAGTTCGGCCGCTAATAACTTTGCAGGTCAAACAGTATACTACGTGCGTATTCATGGAGATCAATCTGCAACAGAAGGAGATAAACCACAAATATTGTTTACTGGTATGATTCACTCTCGTGAAGTTAGTGCCTTGATGAATAATATGTACTTGATGTGGTATTTGTTAGAAAATTATGGAACAGACCCACGCGTTACAGAACTTGTGGATAACAACGAATTATACTTTATTCCAGTGGTAAACCCTGATGGTTTGCGTTGGAACGAAATAATTGCCCCAAGTGGTGGTGGGCTGCAAAGAAAAAACCTACGTGTAAATGCTGGAGATTCTGGTAGCACAAGTTCAGGAAATACTTCTCGTGGTGTCGACTTAAACAGAAACTTCGACTATTTCTGGGGTTCAGCAGGTTCTGGATCGTCAGGAAGTCCTGGAAGTGATGCTTATCGTGGTCCAAGTGCTTTTTCTGAGCCTGAAGCAAGAATTTTAAGAGATTTTGTATTGGCACGCAATTTCCAGACAGTACTTATGAATCACTCTTTTGCCAACAGTATACCGCACCCTTATGGTGGTATCCCTGGCAATGCTTCAGGACGAGAGGACGAAATGCACAACTGGCATGCAGAGATGACTCGCTACAATCGGTATGTTTCTGGTGCAACAATTTTTTCAGCCGCTAACGGAATCGCAGACGACTGGATGCTTGGTGGTCCAACAGATGGTAATGGCGAGGTTGGTTCAGGACAAGCAATTTTAGGTACTACTCCAGAGCATGGAGGCTCTGGTTTTTGGCCTGGTGCTACAAATATTACCCCTATTGCCCAAAGGGCAGTACGTATTTACTTAGCCAGCATCTATTATGGAGGTAAATACGCAAGATTTCACGACTTAACACAATCTGACATTGCTGGACTTAGTAGTGATTTGACTTTTGGTATTGAGCGAATTGGCCAGACTGCTAGTGATTTTACGCTTACAGTAACTCCTGTATCTGCGAATATTGACAATATCGTTTCTCCA
>QIIH01000216.1 GCA_003229235.1 Flavobacteriales bacterium
GGGCTCATTACCGGCGTTTTACATGCCCCGCTTACCGCTATTTTCTTAATAGCAGAAATTACTGGGGGTTACGAGCTATTTGTCCCGTTAATGATCACCGCTACAATCTCTTATTTGATAACCAAAAACACTTTAGATTTTTCTATATATACCAAAGAACTTGCCCGAATTGGAGCTCTTATTACACACGATAAAGACGATGCGGTGCTTACCTTAATGGATATGGAAAGTGTGATAGAAAAGAATTTTATTAAACTGAATCCAGAAATGAGCCTAGGGGAAATGCTGCATCAAGGAGTGGCCAAATCTACTCGCAATTTGTTTCCGGTTGTAAATAAAGACGGCGCCTTTTTGGGTATAGTTTTACTGGACGATATTCGCGAAAGCATGTTCGACAGTTCGCTCTACGAATCCCTTACAGTTGCATCTTTTATGCATGGCGCTCCCGACTATATCGACTACGACAAGGACAGTATGAAAGGCGTGATGAAAAAATTTCAGAACAGTGGGGCTTGGAACCTCCCGGTTTTAAAAAATCAGATGTATTACGGCTTTATTTCGAAATCTAAAATGCTAACCGCATACAGGCGAAAATTAATAAATTATTCAAGAGATTAATGGTACGTTTTTTACAATTCCTTTTATTGGCAGTAGCGACAGGTATTATAGTTGGTTTCTACCTTAAGGGCGATAACCCGCAGCAAGGCGACTTAATTGTTGGACTTTCTTTAGTTGTTGGGATGTTTGTACTTATGCCCATGTTTATCTACCACAGATATAAAGACAGAGATGTAACAGATTTTATGCTCAACAAAGAAAACATCGACCGAATGCGTCGCTACCAATACGGCGACGAAGAAGAATAGTGTTCAATTGAGATTGCGCTTTTCTACAAAAAACTGCTTGAGTAAACTTCCCGCTTCATCGGCCAAAACACCACCGGTCATTACCGTTTTTGGATGTAATTTGGTTTCCATGTTGATGCAACCTCTAGCCTCGTCTCTAGCTCCATAAATTACTTTTGATATCTGGCTCCAATACAAGGCACCTGCGCACATTTGGCAGGGTTCTATGGTAACATATAAGGTACAATCTATCAAATATTTACCGCCTATATAATTAGCAGCAGCCGTAATGGCTTGCATCTCTGCGTGGGCCGTTACATCGTTTAATGTTTCTGTTAAATTATGTGCTCTAGCAATAATAGTATTGTTGGCAACGATCACCGCCCCTATCGGGATTTCTCCTCTCTCGTAAGCAGTTTGGGCCTCGAGCATGGCTTTTTTCATAAAATAGGTATCGTCAAATGGCGTAGTCATACTGCAAAAGTACAATTTCATTCTTGTACCTTTGCTATTGTATAAAAGCAAAACATTCCTTTGGAAAAACCCTTTTTAGCACATATTAATACACCCAGCGACCTGAGAAAACTCTCTCAGGATAAACTACCCTTGGTGGCTGCCGAGCTTCGGAATTTCATTCTTGATGTGGTTGCAGCAAAAGCGGGTCATTTAGGGGCAAGTTTAGGGGTAGTAGAGCTTACTCTTGCACTACATTATGTTTTTAATACACCAGACGATTTGTTAGTTTGGGATGTTGGGCACCAGGCCTATGGTCATAAAATTATAACTGGACGGCGCGACCAATTCGAAACCAATCGACAGCTAGATGGGCTTAGTGGTTTCCCTAAGAAAGAAGAAAGTATTTACGATACATTTGGAGTGGGGCATAGTAGTACCTCTATATCTGCTGCCTTGGGGATGGCATTAGCCGCCCGTTTGAATAACAATTTTAAAAGACAACATCTCGCTGTAATAGGAGACGCTTCTATCGCAAGCGGAATGGCATTTGAGGGCTTAAACCATGCAGGAGTTACAGATGCTAATTTGCTTATTATACTTAACGACAATGCTATTGGGATAGACCCAAGTGTAGGGGCTTTAAAGGAGTATTTGCTAAAAGTTGCCGAAGATTCTAACCTAAATAAAGACAATATATTTGAGTCGCTCAACTTTAATTATTCAGGACCAGTTGATGGTCATAATATCAACTTGCTTTGCAGCGAATTAACAAGACTTAAACAGCTTAAAGGGCCCAAAGTGCTTCATATAATTACCACCAAAGGGAAGGGCCTAAAACAAGCCGAAAGGGATCAAATTAGATATCATGCTCCTGGCAGGTTTGATCGCGCAACTGGCGAAATCCCAGAGCCTTCTGATTCTCTAAACCTTCCTCCTAAATTTCAAGATGTATTTGGAAAAACAATTTTAGATCTTGCTCATGATAATCCAAAAATTGTTGGAATAACCCCGGCGATGCCAACGGGAAGTTCGTTAAAATACATGATGGAGGTTTACCCAGAAAGGGCGTTAGATGTAGGTATTGCAGAACAACATGCCGTTACCCTATCTGCAGGAATGGCAACACAAGGGATGGTAGTGTATTGTAATATTTATTCTACTTTTTTACAAAGAGCCTACGATCAGGTAATTCACGATGTTTGTCTACAAAACCTGCCAGTGATATTTTGTTTAGATCGAGCTGGTATTGTTGGAGAAGATGGCCCAACACATCACGGCCTTTTTGATATTTCGTATTTGCGTTGTATCCCTAATTTAACAATCTATGCGCCATCGAGTCTTAGCGACTTACAAAACATTTTATATACTGTTCAGAAAGAGCTAAATGGCCCTCTCGCCATCAGATACCCACGAGGCCGTGGGACCACCAATCAACCACTGGGAGCTTATAAAGAGGTGCGAATTGGAGAAGGTAAAGCACTACTAAGAGGCGATAAAATTGCAATTTTAAGTATTGGTACTATGTGTCATAATGCTGCTAATGCAATTGCCATAACCAAATTACAAGTAGGGTTATTCGATATGCAATTTGTGTGCCCACTTGACACTAATTTGATCGATCAAGTATTATCAAATTATGAGCACATAATTACTATCGAAGACGGAATAATACAAGGCGGATTTGGAAGCGCAATTCTCGAATATATCAGCACTACTAATTATAAAGGGAAGGTACATCTTATGGGTGTAGACAATCATTTTCCTTCTCATGGTACAATTCAAGAACTGCACGATCTAGCAGGGTTGTCTTCTTCTAAAATCGCTCATAAAATACTAGCGCTAAATAACTAGTAAACATAAAAAAAGGAGGCCTATAAAGAACCTCCTTTTGTAACTGCAATATCCAATTTATCTAATTACAAATCGCTTTGTAGTTTCTAATTGGCCATTGTATAATTTAATAAAGTATACCCCAGAAGTCATCCCAGTAAAGTTTAAGCTCACAGGGCTACCAGCTTGAATTTGAACAGTTTGCTCGTTTAGTTTTTGTCCAGTCATGCTATAAACAACTAAGCGAGTTTCGCCTAAACTTTGCGTTGCCTGAAGATTAATCTCCCCATCAGAAACTGTCGGGAATACAACAACCCCGTTTAATGGATTGGCAATCTCATTAATTCCTAAGGTATTAAACTGATTAGTAAACATACCTCGACCATGGGTAGATGCCAAAATCATATTGTCAGACGTACGTAAATCTAAATCTAACACTCGAATGTCTAACATACCGTTGTCTGATGCAAACCAATTAGGGCTTGCCGCGGTTATATCGTCAGTAGCCCAAACTCCAAGCTCCGTGCCAATAATTACTTGCAATGGATTCAACGGGTTCTGAAGAACACATTTTACAGGAATATCTGGAAGATTACCCTCTTTGTTGTTCCAAGTGGCTCCACCGTCCAAAGATTGCCAAACACTGTTTACACCAAAATTATGAAACGTGACATAAATCTCAGACTCAGCAATACCAAACTCAATATCAGAAACACTACCTACAAAGCCAGGGCCCGAAATATCGGTCCATGTTGGCGTAGTATCTGCATCGTCTAAACGAATTACTTTCCCAGTTGCTGTTCCTACAAACAATTTAGTAGAACCAGTTGTAAAAGGAGAAATTGTAAACGCCGTAGGAGACGAATTGTCTATGAGTGCGTTATCCAGATTGGTAGTAACTGCACTAGTTAGACCCAAATCGTAACGCTTTATAAGTTCATTACCTCCAGTTTGACCATTAGAATATAGTATGTCTAAGTTTTTGTCTAATCCAGCTGGGTTTATAAAAAATCCTTCGCCAGAATCAATTGTATACCCTGTCGCAGAACTACCAGTTACTGGGTAATTAATATAAATATGATTATTGCCAGGGTAGGTCGTGATAGCATAGGTGCCGCCATCGTCGATGTCTGTAAACCCTCCGTCACCACCTAGGCGGTCAAAAGAAGTTTCCTGTTCCAGGGGTTGCATTTTGACGAAATAACGTACCGTTATCTTGCGTACCACCAGCCAAATCATCTCCAGAAGAATCGTCTGCATTAATAGCTCCGTAATAAAACTGAGTTACATTCAAATTACGGTTAATTGCAGGGATTGCTCCAGGGCTACCATCGGCAGCGATTAATGAGGTCGCATAAAATACGCCCCCATCTGTTCCGGTTAATGATTGATCTGGAAATCCTGGTCTAAAAACCATTTCGTGTATATCGGCATGCACTAATGGTACGCTCAAACTAGCCAATGGGCCATTATTAGACCATTTAGAGATTTGCGTCCATGATGTCCCACCATTTGCAGATCTATGCATGTTAATGCCCCCAACATAAACAATATCATCATTGGTTGGATCTACTGCTAACATCAAATCGTAAAAAGATTGACCCCGAGTGTAGTCATTGGCAGGTATTCCAGTATCTACATCGTTAGGCAGGTTGGTTGTGGTGAAGGTAGCCCAAGCATCGTCTGTTCTAAAAATTCTAACAGGAGTAGCACCAGATAATCCCTGAGCCGCAGCGTACATAACGTTAGCATCTGTGCCAGAAACAGCAATTTGTGTACGGTTAGAAGCCGTTAAAATACTTGCAATGCTCCAAGTAGAACCGTTGGAGGTCTTAAAAATTCTACCCCCCAAACCTGCATTGGTAAAGCCAGAGCGAATTCCTCCAAAGTATAAGGTGTTATCGGCACTCACATCAAAATCGTTAGGAATACCATAAAAAGTGTTGCTAAAATAGGTGTATTGAAACACAGGGTCTTCTACTCGAGCCCAGGTGGCTCCGCCACTTGTTGAGCGATATAGTCCTGCATTTTGCAAGCCCAAAATATTTACAGGATCATCTGATCCTCCGCCTCCTGAACCAACATAGCCCGTAGAACCAACACCAGCAAATAGATTTACAACGCCAGATGGAGCTTGCCAAGCAACTATGTCGTTTACATAATAGAGCCCAGAGCGCAAATCGTTTCCTCCAGCGGTGGTATCTCCTCCTCCAGCTAAAGGCACATTGAGTTTAAACCAAGAGGTTCCGCCATTAAGGGATTTATAAATTCCATTACCGTTGGCAGCCCCCTGAGTGTATTGTTCGCCAGTTCCTATATACATTATTTGAGGATCGGTAGGGTCTACTGTCATACTAGAAACCGCAATGTTTCCAGGTACACCATTTACTAACTGCCATTCATTCCCAAGGTCGGTCACATCTGAATTAACATACAAACCACCACTAACGCCTCCAGCAAAAGCCTTTTTGCCTGTAGCATCGTTAGGATCAAACATCACCAGACGTACACGCCCGGCAATATTAAATGGGCCACGTTCGTCCCAAGCCGTTTCTGAAGAACTTCCAGGCGAGCGATCTGAACCAAACTGATCTACTAATCTGTCATAAGCCTCATAGGTACGAGCTGGCACTGGATAACCTAATGCCGGATCCATAGTAAGCTCGAACATTTGCTCGTTATAAGCATTTGGTGGTAAGCCCAAAGTCTTTCGATTTTCTCTGTCTAGGCCAATTGTAGCCTTCATTGGGCTGTTTTTCAAAAACTGTTGGTGTTTTGCGCGCAATGCCTCTGCTTCTTGATAGGTATCATCTGTTTTAGATGATTCGTTGAGCGTAAGTGTTAATGCCAAAGCTCCTAATACAAGGCCGCTTATAATGAGTAGTTTCCTTTTCATGAGAATATATTATAGTTGTTTCTTTTAAGCTAAGTTCTAAGATAGATATGTGTTATCTTTGTTAAAAATGATATTATATGATTCCTTCAGATTTTAGAGATTTTTTCATTAGCAG
>QIIH01000419.1 GCA_003229235.1 Flavobacteriales bacterium
GACAAATCTTGGCCGTAGCGCTCTTGGTCTTTTACCTCCTCAAAATATTCGTTGGCCTCGTCGTACTCATCATTTTCGTATGCGATAAACCCTAAGTAATATTTGGCTTGAGCCCCGTAATTGTTCGAGTTAGATACTCTATTAAAATACTTTTGGGCTTCACTATAACGCTTCGCCTTAAAATTGGCATAGCCGTTATTAAAATTATATTTTTCCATCTCGCCTTTACTCAGGCCAGTTTCTTCTACTTTTTCGTACCATTTTTGAGCTCTAGAATATTTTGCATTTTCGAAGTAAAACTCTGCCACCTCTAAATAGGCCGAATTTCGTTTTAAACTCGTTGGGTACTGCTTAAAAAATGCCTCCATCATCGCATCTGCTCCCTGCTGATTTAATCTCACAGCACAGTTTGCAGCATAATATGCACAATCGCCTTTTAGGCCTTGTTCGCTGGCATTTCGCTCCAATTTCTGAAATAATGGCTGGGCAGCCAAAAACTGATCGTTATTATAGAGCTCCATCGCCTTCTGATACTCAGATAGATTGTTGGTATAAACTGCAGTCTGTTGTGCATATATGCCTGAGAAGATCAATAAAAACAACAGAGAGGCAATGAGGTGTTTGTTCATGATGCTGGGTTAAGTCTTTACCAAAAATAGCGGTTTCGTTACCCTATTAACGTTCTATTCTGGCTTAAATTATTCATAGGTTATAAACATTTGTTTAAGCTGATAAACATGAAATGTATTAAAGTTAAAAGCAATAAGTAGTGTAAAAAAACAGTTAGCTCATATTTCAATATCAGGCTAAAAACGCTATTTTCGTTAAAACTATTTTTTATGTCTCAAACGGTTTTAAAACTATCAGAAGCTGCTATTTATCAGGACCAAAACCTAGTGCTGTCTGATGTAAACGTCGCGATAAACAAAGGCGAGTTTGTTTATTTAATAGGTAAAACTGGATCGGGAAAGAGTAGTTTTATGAAAACCCTCTACGGCGATTTACCCTTGCAAGAAGGAGAAGGTTTTTGTGTCGATTTCGATTTAAGCACACTTAGTGAGAACGAGATTCCGTTTTTAAGACGTAAGCTAGGTATAGTATTTCAAGATTTTAAATTACTTAACGACCGTAATGTAAAAGCAAATTTGCTCTTTGTTTTAAAAGCAACTGGATGGACAGACAAAGCTAAGATGGATGCAAAAATCGATGACGTTTTAAATAAGGTCGATATGCAAACCAAAAGTTTTAAGTTTCCTTACGAGTTATCTGGTGGCGAACAACAAAGAATTGCCATTGCTAGAGCACTGCTTAACGACCCAGAGCTTATACTGGCAGACGAGCCTACTGGAAATTTGGATCCTCAAACCTCTGTGGAGGTGATGGAAGTGCTTCAAGAAATAAACAAAAACGGCAACACCATTTTAATGGCAACTCACGACTATGCCCTTATTTTAAAATTTCCTGCCAAAACCCTTAAATGCGACGAGCAACAACTCTTTGAGGTAGTTCAAAAAACGGTCTGATGGCTGGTCTTAAAAATCGTATCAATACCAACTGGTGGCTAAGGGCTCCCTTCAGAATCATCTTTTTAGTTGTTGCGCTGGGTTATATTGTTTTCTATACTCCATATGGCTTAGAAAACGGTGATATGGGTTCTATCTTCGGAATCTCATGGAGTATGTATAACGGCTATATCCCGCATGTAGATTTTTACTATATCAAGCCAGCATTTCCGCCATACTTTCATTCACTTTGGCTCTACATTACAGAAGACTACGCCTATCTAATCAATCGTGGCTTTTACTATGTTCAGGTGTTTACCTATGCCCTATTAGCAATTAAACTAATTTCGAAACATCTAATTACTCTTCCCGCTAATACCTTATACTTTTTGGCAACATTAGGCGCGGTAATTACCATTCATAATTATCCTCCCATGCCATGGAATACTATAGATGGCGTGTTTTTTACCGTTTTAGGTATCTATATCTTACTAGAGAAAAATAACTGGAAGGCCTGGCTTTTGGCTAGCTTTTTTATATCACTGGGGGTGCTTAGTAAACAATCGTTTTACTTTATGCCCATCTTTATTACGGCCTATTTAATTTTAAATAAAGACTATAAACGCTTATCCTATTTTATTGGTTTTGGAGTGCTCTTCGCCCTAATGTTCTTGGGTGTTATTGCCACTATGGGAGCGCTTAGTCCCTTTTACGAGCAGACCTTTAGTTTTACATCAGGCTCATCGTTTGTGGATGCTGGTATAAAGAGCTATTTACTGCCTTTTAAAACCCACTTCTTTTATATAATTGGCATTGGCGCACTTATCGCTTTATTATACTATAAAGTGCCAAAAAACATCGGCTTTGCATTTGTTAGCTTACTCTTTGCTGGCTATTTAACGTATCTGTTTTTTGGAGAAGATAGTTATCACACGGTGAAGGCTTGGATTTTTCAAGTACTTTTTGTTGGTGCAGCCGGGATAGCATTGCAGAAATCTTTTAAAAATAAAAATTACAGAATGTTGCTATTGCTGCTGGCACTAAGTTGGTGTGCCTCAATTAGCAATGGTTTTAAGACCCCTATTGCTTTTGCTGTTCCGATTGTGGCAACTTACTTTTTATTGTTTTTTGGCAAGCAAATTAATACGTTTAAACCTATTACAGCAGCAATTATTCTCACCGCCTTTATTGTGACTTTTGGGATTGGCTATCAAACCATTTATAATGATTCCGATCGTAGCGAGCTAACTTATAATATGGGAGATGTTTTTAAGCGCTTAAGCGGAATAAAAAGCGACGAAGCTACTTATTTACAGTATCAAGAACTCAAACAACTAGACGAGAAGTACGATAATTATACCATCCTGCCATCTATGACTTTAGGGCATTATGTTACCGATACAAAAAACCCTATTGGAGTAGATTGGGTGTTTAATCATCATTTGGCAGATAATCTTGAGCATCATTTACAACTGCTCGAAAACAAAGACGTCATTGTATTTTTAGAACCTTTCGAAAATCATAAAAACAATTACGAAGAGAGTTCGCTTTTAACCGTTTATATAAAAGATAATTGGCAACAAATAGACAGCACTTCGTACTTTAGAATCTATAGAAAACAAGCTAATTAGTAATCCCGTATCTTGCAAGAACAACCAATCCTATGACCACCGATTCGCCTTTATTATCCTTGGTAATTCCTCTTTATAACGAACAGGAAAATGTAAAGCCACTTACCGCTCAAATCGATGCTGCATTGGCCAAATATGCCTATGAGATAATATATATCGACGATTATTCTACAGACGAGACTAGGCAAGAAGTAATTGCCATGGCACATCCAAAAGTGCAGCTTATCGAGCTTAAAAAAAATTATGGTCAAAGTTTGGCACTCGCAGCAGGAATCGATTTAGCCTCGGGTAAATATATTGTGACGCTAGATGGCGATATGCAAAACGATCCTACCGACATTCCCGCTTTGTTACAAAAAATGGAAACCGAAGATTGGGATCTAATAACGGGTTATCGCACCAAGCGTAAAGATTCTTTTTTTAAGACAATCCCATCTAAAATTGCCAATTTTATTATTCGAAAAGCAACCAAATTTGCTATAAAAGACCAAGGGTGTGCGCTAAAAATATTTACGGCAGAAACTGCCAAAGAACTCAATTTATATGGCGAGATGCATCGTTTTATTTCGCTATTAACTTTTCTCAATGGAGCACGAATTACACAAGTACCAGTAAAACATCACCCCAGAAAGTTTGGTAAATCTAAGTATGGATTAGGACGTACTATCAAGGTGATAAACGACATTTTACTCATCTTATTCCAGCGCAACTATTTGCAAAAACCCATGTACTTATTCGGGAATATGGGCTTGTTCTTTTTTAGTGTAGGTGTTTTGATTAACGCCTATTTGCTATACGAAAAAATAATAGGGAACGAGATTGGACACAGACCATTAGTGTTTGTTGGCGTGTTGTTTGTATTAGTTGGAATTCAGCTTTTTATCTCTGGGATAATCATCGATTTGCAAATGCGAACCTACTTCGAATCCCAACAGCAAAAACCCTATAAAATTCGCAAAATCCATTCGATTAAGAGCGAAAATTAGTCGCCCTTATTTTTTTGTCCAAAGCTGTTTTTACGTTTTTTGTTTTTTTCTGGCTCGATAATAACACGGTTCTCTGGTTCTCGTTCTGGACAGGCTATCGTTAATTCAGGATTTATTTCTAGGAGTATATCACCTTGGACATTTGGCTCTAATAAAACTCCTTCGCACAACTCAATACCTTGCTTAGCAGTAATTTTTAAGGTTGCAGATTCCGCGAAGCGCTGATTTTTTAAAAGGATATTTTTAGCCAAAGAGTTAACCACAAACTCCCAGCGCGTAAAATTTTGCCCTTCAATAATCGCAACTTCGTCTGGCGATTGTAAATGATGTGTAAGCTCCACTGCCCTTCCCGTATTTAAACCTCCAGCTCCGTAATATCCTTTGTAAGGTAAATTGGCTGCGACATGGTCGATATTGGTGGCAGACATCTTTAAAATTGATTCTACCTCCTCAAAACTCAAACATTTGTTAAGTGACAACATAAGCCCTACAGTACCCGAAACCAACGGCACGGCTCCAGATGTAGTCTCGCTAGTACTGTAGGAAATGGTGTCCTTTAAAACGAACTTGGAATAACTAAAAAGCCCAACACTTGGGGCCAGGATATCTACTTCCTTGTTTAAATTAGCGACAGAAACTGGCCAAATAAAAGTAGCCTTGGTTGTGTCGTCATCTTTCCAGGCCATAGTACGACCAACATAATTTTTAATATTCGCGGCATAAGGCTGCCCTTTTTTACTAATCAATATATTATCTATCGGCCTTTCGTAACGGTGCATAACCGCAGAAACCGAAATCACTTTATCGTACGAGGCTGGATAATATGGCTTTTCGCCTTTGGTTACTTTCCAATCTTTGTTGTGAGCTGCCGCGACCATAATACTACCGTTGTTGTAGATTTCGTATATGGCTTCTTGGGCAGTTTCGAAATATACTGGACTCCCCCAACTGCAATTAATTACTTGTGCTCCTGCATAAGATAATTCAACAAGTTGCTCTAAGGTTTTAAAACTACCGTAATAGGTGCCATATAGACTACAATCGTAACATATTCCTGGTATTCCATAGCCATTGTTACCTTGGGCTGCGGCATTAGCCGAAATACTATAACCATGCCCATTAGAGAGTGAAGAGTTGCGTATTTGCTTGCTTTTACCTTTAAAATCTACGTTTGTAGTATCTAAGCTACCATCGCTAATACCAATAATAATATCGCGAGAACCTGTTGTATAATTCCATGCTTTTGGCGCCTCTAAATAATCTAAATAATCTAAGGTAAACCCTTCTGTGGTTGTGCTTCCCAATGGGTTGGTGCTTCCATAATCGTTAGGATAAAAAACCTTCGCATCTTCTGGACCTAAAACTTCGTAAAACTCGAACAACTGCGGATAATTGGAAACAATTTTTTGAGCTGCTTCGGGGTCGTCGCTAATTAGTAGATATGTACGGCCTAAAATTGGGTTCTTTGAATACAAAAATGCTTTGCGTAAAATTGTGTTAGAAGCATCGGTAAGGGAGGTTTTTAATAGGCTGTTAGTTGTTGGTAAAACACCATTGGCATCCAGCTGTAAAGCCATGCCAGGTTGCACCCGAATGTAGGCCCAAGTTAAATCCTGACCGTAACCAAAAACTGTAATTAATAATAATAAACCTAGCAGTAAATGTTTCATTCTCGTGCTTTTTCTTCTAACAGTATAGATTCTAATTTTGTTAGTCTTGCTTCAAGTGTACTTACTTCTTTTTCTTTCTGAATTAAATACAGGGTGAGCTCTTCTACTTTTTGAAGCAACAAAATGTTCATTTGCGCAACATCCATCCCGTTTTTTATTGCCTCTTTTTCTGAAGGAACAGCAGGCAAATGCCCATTCTTTTTAATATAAGCTTCTACTTCCATCAGAGGAATAAGGTCGTAATCTAGCGCAAAGACAAAATCTGCCCAACCTTCTAAATCAACTTTTACAGATTTGGCATGAATGCGGCCATTCACTTCTAATTTGGTTT
>QIIH01000340.1 GCA_003229235.1 Flavobacteriales bacterium
TTTTGTGGCTCCAGGAAATGCTGGCACATCTCAAATAGCTACCAACCTAGCTTGTTCTGTTACAGACTTTAAAGAAATAGAGAATATAGTTTTAGAGAACAACATTAAGATGGTTGTAGTTGGGCCCGAAGATCCTTTGGTTCAAGGCATTTACGATTATTTTTTACAAAATAACGAGCTAAAGGATGTTACTGTTATTGGTCCATCGGCAGAAGGAGCTAAACTAGAAGGGAGTAAGCAATATGCCAAGGAATTTATGATGCGTCATAATATTCCGACGGCAGCATATAGTAGCTTTACAGCCGATTCGCTAGAAGAGGGCAAATCTTTTTTAGAAACCCTACAAACTCCTTATGTTTTAAAAGCAGATGGCCTTGCGGCGGGTAAAGGCGTGTTGATTATCGACAATCTAGACGAAGCTAAAGCCGAATTAGAAAACATGCTTGCCCATAGTAAATTTGGAGCTGCGAGTGCAACGGTGGTAATCGAAGAATTTTTAGACGGGATCGAATTAAGCGTTTTTGTGCTTACAGATGGCAAAAATTTTAAAGTACTCCCCACAGCGAAAGATTACAAGCGTATTGGGCATGGCGATACGGGCTTAAATACGGGTGGAATGGGCGCTATTTCGCCAGTTCCTTTTGCCAGTGAAGTTTTTATGGACAAAATCTTGAATCAAGTGGTGTTGCCTACAGTTAATGGGCTGGCCCAAGAGAAAATCCCTTATAAGGGATTTATTTTTATAGGATTAATAAAAGTGGCCGATGAGCCTAAAGTGATTGAGTATAATGTTAGAATGGGCGATCCAGAAAGCGAGGTAGTGATACCGCGAATTAATTCGGATTTGGTGGCTTTGTTCAGTGCGGTTGGAGCCCAAACACTAGATAAAGAGACGTTATCCATCAATCCACAATCTGCTGCGACGGTAATGTTGGTTTCTGGCGGATATCCAGAAAAATACGAAAAAGGAAAACCAATTAGTGGGCTAGATGTAGTTAACGATTCGCAGGTATATCACGCCGGAACAACCATTAAGGACAATCAAGTTGTGAGCAATGGCGGGCGTGTATTAGCGGTTACTTCGCTGGATGACACGTACCAATTAGCACTAAAAAAATCGTATCGAAACATAGAAGACCTACATTTTGATACGATGTTTTATCGCAAAGATATTGGTTTTGACCTAGCCTAAGAACGAATGTGCTTGTTGGCTGCGATCCTCATCTTTGTTAAATGAATTGAGTTGCTTCATCCAATAGATAAATGCAGCTAACCCGATAATAATAAACATCCAGCTAAAAATATTAGCTCCCCACCAGCTATCTAATTCCCATGCTCTCAACATATTGTATGGAACAAATGCTACTTCTTCAAAAAAGGATTGAATACCTTCAAAAAAACCTTTCCAACTCATATCTTTATCTTTTCACTGCAAAAGTACAAAATTACCAAATGCTAACAAGAATTTTCGCAACTTCTAGACCTTTAAATTATCTTTTAGTAGGAGGTTATCTTTTTGCGGTGTTCGTACTTCAGTTAGTTTTTGACCCAAACACGGTGTTCGATTTAAGTCTATTACTAAAAGGGCTATTGGGATTCGGGGCTATTTTTTTTAGCATTTTACTTCTAGATTTTGTGGTTCGAAAAAACAGTCTTTCTAGGCAAAACACGTATATCGTGCTGGTTTATGGTTGTTTAATTGCCTTTTTGCCAATATTTGACTTACTCTTCGAATTAATTTTAGCACAGATTTTAATGCTTTTGGGAATTAGGCGCAGTATAAGTCTTAGGAGCAATAAACGAGTAACTAAGAAGATTTTTGACGCAGCCTTTTGGATTGCTATTGCTACATTATTATCCTTTTGGTTTGCTGTGTATTTAGTTGCTCTATATGTGGCTATCCTATATTTTACACTAAGAAGTTATCAATATTGGCTACTACCAATCTTTGGAATTGCCGTGATCGCCGTATTGTATTTAACAGGACATCTAATGTGGTTAGACAGCCTTCCAAAATGGACTTCTATCTTTCAGGCGCCAGACTTTGATTTTAGTAGCTGGGTATCTGGAGAAGCATTATTAATTCCGGCTGTGTATTTAGGGTTAAGTTTTATTTGCGGCTTAATTTTTTATGTTAAACAACGCAAATCGCTGTTTAAGCTAAAGAGGATACAACTTTACTGCATTTTTATGTTATTAATATCGTGCACAACGGCAATTTTTGGACCAAAATTACAGCCCGAAACATGGATTTTAGTGACTTTCCCTTTGGCAGTTGTTGCGGGAAATGTAACTCAAGAAAATACACATAGAATAATAACAGAACTGTTGCTTTGGGTGTTGGTTTTATGTCCTATTGCGCTCTCGGTAATGCAATAACCGCTTAGCATTATAAAACCTGTTACTGCTTAAAACACCTGTAAAATAAGTGCTATGCTATGTTTTTTTATTCACCATAGTGGTACTATGATGTAGTCGGGTAAACATCTTATTTTAATGGTGTTTAAACCCTTATTACGAAGTTGTGATGTGTAAAGCGGGTTTAAAATAATGTATATTTGTGCAATAAAATAAGCGTATGTTTTCTTCTAAAGCAAATCCAATTTTTCAAGAGGTGATTAGTAGTTACCACCTATTAGACAGTGTTTCTCAGCCGTTTGAAAATAAATACAACAAAGATCAAGATTTACTAGGACATCTTTTATTCCGCAAATGCTGGATAGATACAGTTCAGTGGCATTACGAAGATATAATTCGTGATCCAGAGATCGATCCTGTTGCCGCTCTAAAACTGAAACGTAAAATTGATGCTTCTAACCAGGACCGCACAGACATGGTTGAATATATTGACGGATATTTTCTTGATAAATATGCCGATGTTTCGTCTAAATCGGTTGCTACAATAAACACAGAGAGCCCTGCTTGGGGAATCGATCGTTTGTCAATTTTAGCTCTTAAGATTTACCATATGCACGAAGAAGCTACTAGAGTAGAAGCCTCAGATGCGCATCGAGAAGCTTGCAACAAAAAACTTAACATATTACTGGAGCAACGTGTAGATTTAAGTACTGCAATTGATCAGTTGCTGGCAGATATCGAGAAAGGAGATAAGTATATGAAAGTGTACAAGCAAATGAAAATGTACAACGACGACGAGCTTAACCCTGTACTCAGAAAACTCAAATAGTATCTACGACAGCGGTTTGAAATTAGCGGCCAGACATATTGCGATTGTTAGATTGTCTGCCTTGGGCGATGTAGCCATGACGGTGCCAGTAATTACTGCGCTAATTGAGCAAAATCCTGATTTAAAGATTACCGTAATATCTAAACCTTTTGTAAAACCATTGTTTGCTCATCTTTCAAACGTGAACTTTATTGAGGCTAAGGTTTATGACGAGCATAAAGGAGTTTTAGGCCTTCGAAAACTATCTAAGGCTGTTTTAGATCTTAAAATTGATGCCTTTGTTGATTTGCACGATGTAATTAGAACAAAAATCCTTCGAAGCTTTATAAGAATGCATGGAGTTCCTGTTGCGGTTATTAATAAAGGCCGCCAGGAAAAAAAGGAGCTTACTAAAAGCCAGAATAAAGTTTTTAAGCAATTGCCAACTACCCATGATCGTTATGTAGAAGCTTTTTCTGCCCTTGGAATTATGTTAGATTGGCCATTCAATGCACAGGCGCCAAAACAACCACTTTTAGAAAAAACAGCTCAATTAATGGGCGACTGGAAAGGGAAAGCTATAGCCATAGCTCCTTTTGCAGCTTATGAGGCCAAAATGTATCCATTAGATTTAATACGAGAGGTTTTAGAAAAGCTCTCAGCACTTGATCGATATAAAATTTTTCTCTTTGGGGGTGGCAAAAACGAAAAAACACTGCTCGAAAAACTTGCCGTCGGACTAAATAATACCCAAGTGGTGGTTGGTCAATTAGATTTAGCAGCAGAACTAGCGCTAATTTCGAATATGGATTTGATGATTTCGATGGATAGCGCAAATGGACATTTGGCAGCTAATTATGGTATCCCGGTACTCACACTTTGGGGCGCGACACATCCATATTTAGGCTTTACACCTTATGGCCAATCTATGGAGCAACAGTTATTGCCTGACTTAGAAAAATACCCAGAGATCCCTACGTCGGTTTATGGTAACAAACTCCCAGAAAGCCATAAAGATGTGATGAGAAGTATTTTGCCAGACAAGGTGGTGAAAAAGATTCAAAAATTACTGAAATAGTCTAATATTCAATTAGTTATATGATTTTTAGAACGATTGTTCCTTTTTAATCGATTCTGGAACGATAATTCTGGAATGGTAGTTTCTATCTATGGTGCGTTCTATTTATAATCGGATGTTAGCAAGATTGTTTTTTACCCTTAACTACTAATTTAACTGCATTTAGCAATTATCGGAACAATTGTTCCAAAATTGCATTACCTTTGAAATAGCCTTAAAAATCAATCTTTTTCTGTCTTTAATCTCACATGGCTCGAACCAAGCAATTTAATGTTGATACAGTCCTAGATGCTGCAGTCCGTTTATTCTGGCAACAGGGATATCACGCGACTTCTGCAAACGATTTAGTAAATCATTTAGGTGTTAGTCGCTCAAGCTTGTACGATACTTTTGGAGACAAACACAGTTTATACATCAAAGCCTTACATCAATATCGAAAAAGAGTAATTGGCAAGCAACTCTATCTAATTGAGACGTCAGAAGACATTCGTGAGACCATCGAAGCACTGTTTGCAATGACAACAAACCAAGATGTCGATGCCTTTAGACCTAAAGGATGCATGATTGTAAATGCGGCGACAGAAATGGCAGGCGTAAACGCCCAAGTGGCTGCAGTTGTGAAGGGAAGCCAATGGGAGATCAGAAAATCGCTTGAAATGGCATTAAAAAAGGCGCAAAATCAAGGACAATTTGGAGCATCAAAGGATCCAGTAGCTATATCGCATTTAATTCATAATGCACTTACTGGTTTACGAGTAAGTTTGCAAGTAGAGCAAGACGCAACATCACTATCAATGATACTTAAGGGCGCCTTATCACACTTGGGTTAACCGGTTATACATCGTCGTAATCGACAGTAATTTCTGGAGAAGTTGCATGCGATTGACAGGTAAGAATTAATCCTTCTGCCACTTCGCTATTTGTTAGAATTTGATTTTGACGCATTTCGACGGTTCCTTGAGTTAGTCGCGCCAGACATGACGAACAAATTCCGCCTTGGCAAGAAAATGGCGGATCTAAATCGCTTTTAATAGCCGTATCTAAAACCGAATCTTTTACAGGCGCAGTTATGGTTTGCTGCACATCGTCTACCGTAAAGTGAATCTTAACAAAACCTTCTTTAGTTGGAGCGTCTTTGGTATCCGATTCGGGGGTAGTTACAAAGCGCTCGAAATGAACAGTATCGCTAGAAACCCCTTTATTGGTAAGAGTTTCGAGTACAGTATCAATCATTTCACCAGGGCCACATACATAATACTCACTTGGTAAAAACTCGGCATATTTGTTGGCCAAAAAGAAATTAATAATCGATGTATCGATTCGTCCAAATTGTGACCCTTCTTGCTTTTGTCTACTCAAAACGAGCTCTAACATAAATCGTTTAGGAAATTCGCCTTGTAAGGCACTTAATTCTTTCAGAAATATTGCATCTTCGGCAGATCGATTACCATATACTAGTAAAAATTTAGACTCGCCTTGTTGTTGTAAACATGTTTTTATTATAGAAATTATAGGTGTAATCCCGCTTCCGGCTGCAAAAGCTGCGTAGTTTATTGATTTTGATTGCTCTGGCACAAAAGTAAATCGTCCTTCTGGGGGATGAACCTCCAAAACATCACCGATGGTTAATTGTTGATTTACATAACAAGAAAACACACCATTAGGTACTTCCTTTACCAATACTTTTAATTGCCCAGAGGCAGGCATACTACACAGCGAATAGGACCTGCGCACTTCTGCTCCGTCAATTACTTTTTTTATAGTTAGATACTGTCCAGCCTTAAAACTGAAGGTATTTTTTAAAGATTCAGGAAGATCGAATATTACCGAAACTGCCGTTTTGGTTTCTTTAATGATATTCTGAACCTT
>QIIH01000451.1 GCA_003229235.1 Flavobacteriales bacterium
TTCAAAAATGGGCGACACATTTGTGATTCCAGAAACCAAGGTACAAGAAGAAACTATGTATGTTCCAGGAACCGATGGTCAGAAGATGAGCAAGTCTAAGGGGAATATTATCAATATTTTTTTAGCAGACAAGCCACTTAGAAAACAAATCCTGGGGATTCAAACAGATAGTACGCCCCTAGAAGAGCCAAAAAATCCTGACACTTGCAATGCTTTTGCGCTTTATCAGTTATTAGCCAATAAGAGTGAGATACAAGAGATGCGTCAAAATTATCTTCAAGGAGGTTATGGATATGGTCATGCAAAACAAGCCTTGTTTGAGCTTATCTGCGACCGTTTTAAAACACAGCGTGAGCGCTTTTCGTATTATATGGACAATCTTGATCAAATAGACGAAGCTTTGGCTGTTGGCGCTAAAAAAGCAACCATAGTGGCAAACGACGTTTTGCAAAGGGTTCGTTCTAAAAGCGGCTACTAAGAGGCCATAAATTGTTTTCCTGGCAAGGGCCTAATCAAATTTTTTAACTCCAAACGAAGCAAATTAGAAGCTACCTCGCGCGTAGGCATTTGAGCTTCGATTGAAAGTTCGTCTAAATGCATGCGTTCATTGTTCAACAATATATCGTAAAGTTGTTGTTCTGTTTTTGAGAGCGAAACAAAAAGCTCCATTTGCCTCTTTTTAGGGGCCAAATCGTCGTCCCAATTAAGCGCTTTTACTATGTCACTCGCACTTGTGAGCATTTGTGCTTTGTTGTATTTAATTAAATCAATACAGCCTCTACTTTGTCTGTCAAAGGTGCGGCCAGGAACCGCAAATAGGTCTCGATCGTACGAAAAGGCAATATCGGCAGTAACTAGACTGCCTCCTTTTTTGGCAGATTCGACAACAATTGTTGCCTTAGACATTCCAGCAATAATCCTGTTACGTTGCAAAAAATGAACCTTATTAAAAGGTTGGTTAGTCCAAAACTCCGTCATAAAGCCGCCGTTTTGCTCTATTTCATTTTGATAAACCGAATGTCTAGTAGGATATAGAGTATGCAGCCCATGTGCTAGGCAGGCTATAGTCTGTAGCCCATTGCGAATTGCGGCTTTATGTGCGGTAATATCAACTCCATAGGCTAAGCCAGAAACGATAATTGGATTAAAGGGAGCTAGTTCTCGTACTAGATTTTCGCAAAACTCTTTTCCATATAATGTCATTTTCCGAGTCCCTACGATACTGATTATTCGTTTTTTGTTGAGGTCAATATTACCTCGATAAAAAAGCAATAAGGGGCTATCAAAGCAGTGAGTCAACAAATTAGGATAGTCTCTTTGGTTAAACGCCACTGCTTTAATATTATGGCGTTCCATTTCTAATAACTCGGTATCTACCTCATCGAACAATTGAGCCGTGTTATTTTTATCTATTATCTTTAATAACACTTCTTGCTCTGTCGATAGGACAGTGTCATCACGAGCAAAAATTTGCTCCGCAGAGCCAAAAGCGATAACCAGTTGTTTTTTAAGACGATCTGTAAGTTTGGGAATATGCTGCAATGCGAGCATATGTCGTAATTCGTTGAAATTCAAAACAGCCAAAGAGGTATTAAGGCAGGAGAGTGCTCAAATATACACAATTTTGTACAGCTGTTAATAACTATTGGTTCGTATTTAGGGCTCACTCAAAAAAAATGCTATTTTTGTTTATATGCAGTTAGACACGTACATACAAGAACTATTATATCGTTACGAATGTGTTATTTTGCCAGGTTTTGGTGCTTTTTTAAGCCAGTATTCCCCAGCAAAAATTGATGCAACAAGCGGTAGTTTTATACCTCCGTCTAAGCAAGTAATTTTCAATGCTCAGTTGCAATCAAACGATGGGCTACTCGCAAATCATATCGCACAGGTAGATGAGAGCTCCTATCAAGAAGCAATTCAAAAAATACGAAAGTTCACTCGTTTTGTTTATCATGAGCTAGAAGCTGGCAAAAGAGTAAGCATTGCGCAAGTGGGTGGTTTCTTTTTTGATCAGGCAGAGGCTTTGCAATTTGAACCTTCTAAAGGTGTAAATTACAATACCGATTCTTTCGGATTAGCTACTATTCAGCCCTCAATGGTATCTCGCGAAGTTACACTTGAACAACCTATAGAAGACGCGCCAATTGTTTTGGTTGCAAATCGAAGCAAACAACGCCCGTATTTGCGTTATGCAGCAATAGGTTTGCTTGCCGTAGCAATTAGTGGTCTTGGAGGAGTTAAGATTTATGAAAGTGGTGTAAAGCAGCATAATTTAGTTCAAAAACAAAAAGCAGATTCTCGTATAGAATCTCAAATTCAGGAAGCAACTTTTGTCATTCCCATTCCGCTACCAAGTCTAGAGCTCGAAATTCCAACGGTTTCAGGACGATATCATATTATTGCAGGAGCATTTAGAATGGAAGCCAATGCTCATAAAAAAATAGCGCAACTACAACAGCAAGGTTTTAACGCCAGACTTATTGGCCAAAACAAATACGGTCTTCATCAAGTTACTTATACTTCTGTGGCCGGAAGAACCGATGCTCTAAAGGAACTTAGGCGCATAAAAGCTGCATTTAACAAAGATGCTTGGCTGCTTGTTAAAAAGCTCGACTAAGCAACTTCCATTTTTATTTTCTTCTTTTTTCTTACCCCTTTTATTTAATACTACCTTTGCAAAAAGTATTCTTCTATGGAGCCAAAAACACCTAAAGATTCCAGTACAATTGTAACCGATTTAGTACTCCCAAGCGAAACCAATCCAATTGGTAATATGTTTGGAGGCGAACTCTTAGCTCGAATGGATCGTGCGGCCAGTATAGCTGCTCGCCGGCACAGCCGCAGAATTGTAGTAACGGTTTCTGTTAATCACGTAGCCTTTAATAAAATGATTCCTTTGGGGAGTGTGGTTACGGTAGAGGCCAAAATATCGCGCGCCTTTAAAAGCTCGATGGAAATTTATATGGATGTCTGGATAGAAGACCGCGAAAGCGGGTTGCGCTCTAAAGCCAACGAAGCCATTTATACATTTGTAGCAGTAGACGAAATGGGATCACCCGTAGTGGTTCCGCAGTTAATTCCGGAGACAAAGCAAGAGAAAAAACGTTTTGAAGCCGCCTTGCGTCGCAAGCAACTCAGTTTAGTGCTTGCCGGAAAAATGGAGGCAAAACACGCGACAGAACTCAAGGCATTATTCGAATAAACTGTATTCTTAGGTAGGGTTTTATCCTTCTAGCTTTTTTTGCCTTTTAGATTGTATTATCTTTAGAACTCTAAAACCTTTCTTAGCTATGAGTTGGGTTTTTTTAGCAACCATAATAAAACCAAATTTCTATGGACAAAATTACCCTGCCCAAGTGGCTTCGAAAAACCCCTCTATTTTTATTTTCGTTCTTTTTATTTGCATCCTCGATGGTAGCCCAGAGCGATTATACCATTAATTACCAAGGACAACTCGTAAACATCTCGGCAAATATTGACAGTTTTTCTTGGGATCAAATGCCCGAATCTTCTGCCTGGGACGATGGTTATTTTGGTTGGCTTCAGTTTGACGAGTCGCCGAGTCAAACTACTCAAGACTATTTTAGTGCAAACAATCTCGAATTAATCGAATACCTAGGGAAAGGCGCTTACCAATTCTATATTACTTCTGATACCGATATTTCGCTTTTAGCTAATTATGGAGTGCGAGGAATCGTTCCCGTTGAAGGCACTTTTAAGCTGCAAGATCAGTTAGAATATTTAGATATTCCTGCCTATGCACGTTCTGGCGATAATTTTTTAGTAACGCTACAATTTTATAAAAACGTAGATGTCGCATTCGTAATAAGCGATTTAGCAACTAAGCAAATAGCAGTTGCTCAACAATATCAAGATGCAGATGTAATTGACCTTATAATACCAAATAACTGCCTAGAAGCTTTGTCTAATCTGCCTTACGTACGTTGGGTAGAATTAATCTCGGCGCCTCCAGTTAAAGAAGACATTCAAGGTAAAAGTATACATCGCTCTAATGGCCTAGACACCCAGACAGGTTCTGGTTGGAATTACACAGGCGCGGGGATTGGAATTTTAGTACGTGATGATGGCATCGTTGGCCCACATATCGATTTTCAAGGTCGAATTACAAACATCCCAACTTCAAATGGTGGATCGCACGGCGACGGAGTTGCGGGTATTTTTGCTGGTGCTGGTAATTTAAACCCTCGCTACCGCGGAATGGCAGTAGGTTCTGAGGTTTTTATTACAAATTATGTGCCTAACTTTTTAGATAGTCCAACAACAACTCTGTTAGGATCAGGAGACGCATATATCACGAACTCCTCTTATGGTGATGGCTGTAATGGTGGATATAGTTTTAATGCAAGAAGTGTAGATCTGCAGACCAACTCTATGACAAGTGTATTACATGTATTTTCTTGCGGAAATTCTGGTGGTTCAAATTGTGGATATGGTGCTGGCAGTGGATGGGGTAATATTACTGGCGGCCATAAACAAGGAAAAAATGTAATCGCTACAGCTAACGTGTTCTTTGACGGTTCGTTAGTAAGTAGTAGTAGTCGCGGACCAGCATACGATGGGCGTATCAAACCAGACATAACGGCTCATGGGCAAGGGCAAATCTCTACATCTACAAACAATACTTACCAATCGTTTGGTGGAACCTCTGCGGCTTCGCCCGGAATCGCAGGAGTTTCTGCTCAATTGTATGAGCTTTATGCCGATACACACGGAGGAACAATTCCACAATCGGCGCTTGTTAAAGCAGCACTTTTAAATACGGCCAACGATGCAGGAAATGTAGGACCCGACTTTAAGTTTGGTTGGGGAATCGTAAACGGTCTTAAAGCTGGCGAACTTCTTGCCGAAGATCGTTTTAGCTCTGATGTAATCTCTACCGGAGTAACCAACAGCATTACAATCGACGTGCCAGCAGGTACTTCGCAAGCGCGTTTTATGTTGTATTGGAACGACCCAGCTGCTGCATCAGGAGCCGCTACTGCCTTGATAAACGATTTAGATTTAGTAGTTTCTGATCCTTCTACTGCGTCATTTTTGCCTTGGTTATTAGATCATACTCCTAGTGCAGCTTTATTGGATACACCTGCTACAAATGGAGCAGACCACTTAAACAATATGGAGCAAGTATTGTTTAACAACCCGACAGCCGGAACATACACTATAGACGTTAGTGGTTTTGATGTTCCTTTTGGGCCTCAAGAGTACTTTATTGTTTATGAATTAATTTCTGAACAACTTACAGTGGTTTATCCAAACTTTGGAGAAAGCGTAGTTCCTGGCGAAACAGAAGTTATTCACTGGGATGCTATTAATACAACAGATCCTTTTGCTTTAGAATATACTACAGACGACGGGGCGAGTTGGAATGCAATTACAACCGTTACCGCCGATATAACAAATTATTCTTGGACAGTACCCGCTAGTATTACTGGCGAAGCTCGTGTAAGAATCACAAGTGGAGCCTTTAGCGACGAGAGTGATATGAACTTCTCTATTTCCGAATTAACTACAGGCATTGAATATCTTCAAGTTTGCGAGACCAGTGTAGTCCTTACCTGGGATGCTGTAGCTGGTGCCGAATCTTACGATATTTATGTACTTGGAGAAAAGTTTATGGATGTTGTGGCAAATACTACAGAGACAATAGTTTCTTTTCCTATAGTAAGTGCAAGTAATCCTGTTTGGGTTGCTGTAGCCGCGAGAAACGATACTGATGGTTGGGTAGCACGCCGTACCATTGCTCTTAATTCGCCAGGGACAGGCACTTATAATTGTGCTTTTGCAAACGACTTAGCAGTAACTAGTGTTGATAATACAGATGCCGATTTTTCTTTAGTTTGTGATGCTTCTCCTGTTACAATTAGTGCAACCATCTTTAACCCTTCTATGAACGCTCATAGTGGTTTTGAGATTAGCTATCAATTAGACAGCGAAACACCAGTGAGTGAAACGTTTGCAGGGACTATTGAACCTGGTTTTTTTGCGAGTTACGATTTTACTACACCTCTTAGCATTCCGGCTACCGGAAATTATACTATAACGGTAACTGTAACACTCGCTACAGACGAAGACAGCTCAATTGACATTTATGCGGCCTTAGACGCTACTCCTTTAAATGCATTCGAAGATTTTCAAACCACAGGTTTCCCTTCAGAGGGTTGGTATATTCAAAATCCTGATGACGGAATTACATGGTTATCACACCCTTCTATTATAGGGAGTTCTGGTGTCACAACCAGAGTTGGTCTAGTTAACAATTACGATTATACCGCTATTGGGCAAGAAGACGCCTTCGTAACAGAAGTATTCGATTTAGTGGGTGCAGCCGTACCAGGGTTGGTTTTCGATTTAGCTAAGGCTCAGCGTAATCCTTCTTTTAATGACGCTTTACGAGTAGAAATCTCTACCGATTGTGGCGATAATTATAC
>QIIH01000197.1 GCA_003229235.1 Flavobacteriales bacterium
ACTAACTAGTTAGTCTTTCGAAAATCTGACTTCGAATTGAATAAAAATACATCTAAACTGTAAACAAATCTTAGGTCGAACTCAGGTTTAATGATACTTATCTAAAAATAAAATTATTGATGTTTCCAGCGGCGTCTACCAACGTTATTTTAATAGGTTCGCCCGTAACTCGCCGGCGCATAATACGCTTGGCATCGTCTATGTTTTTTATTGGATTGTCGTTTATTTTTGTAATTACAAGACCGGTTAATTGTGCCTTTGTCATATCGCGATTTAGAGCTCGGGTAATTTCAACACCATAATCGACCCCAAGGTCTTTAAGTTTATTTTTAGTCGCGTTTTTAATTTCTAAACCTACGTCGTCGAGCTCAAAGGTTTCTAATTTAATAAGAGTCACGGGAATCACTTTGCGCTCATTATCTCTTAGTATTGTCACGTTCACTACATCTTCTGGTCGTTTAGAGCTTACATATCCTATTAAATCAGTAAATTTATTTATAGTAACTCCGTCAAGTTCTTTTATAATGTCGCTGCGTTTTATTCCGCCAATATCAGCACCACTTCCTTGTTCGACAGAACCCACATAAACACCTTCTGTCTCGGTTACAGATGCGTCTTCTTGAGCAACACGGTCTACATTAACACCTCGAATTCCTAAAATACCACGCTGTACATCACCGTACTCTAATATATCTTGAATAACTTTTTTAGCATTGTTAGAAGGGACAGCAAACGAATATCCCACATACGAACCTGTTTGAGTAGTTATTGCCGTATTAATCCCAATAAGTTGCCCGCTAGTATTTACCAATGCGCCGCCACTGTTGCCTCTATTTACAGCTGCATCTGTTTGAATAAATGATTGTGGTTGGTTGTCAAATTCGTTGAGGTCTCTAGCTTTTGCACTAATAATTCCGGCTGTAACGGTAGACGTTAGATTAAACGGATTCCCAACAGCTAAGACCCATTCACCAACTTTCACAAGGTTAGAATCTGCAAAGGTCATATAGGACAAATCATCATCGGCATCAATTTTAATAAGTGCGATATCTGTTTTGGGGTCAGCACCAATCAAGGTTGCTGTATAGGTTTTATTATTATTTAGCGTAACCTCAAGAGCAGATGTGTTTGCAATCACATGATTGTTGGTCACTATATATCCGTCGGCAGAAATAATAACCCCGCTACCAGTGCCAATCATTTTTTGACCTTCGCCACCCCCATAAAAGTATTCCATTATGTTACCTGAACCTTTTGAGATAGTTGTGTTTTTAACATGAACAACTGCGTTTACAGAGTTAGCAGCTGCTGTAGTAAAATCGATCGCTGTATTGTTATTGGATGTACCGAAGTTGGCATTCACCATCGGGATTGTTTCGTTTTGTAGTGTATAATTTGGTTGAGATTTTTCGAAAAAATATTTATAACCTCCTAGGGTAACTACTGCGGCAATTAATGCAATTGTTAAAAATGATAATGTCTTCTTCATGTTGTTAGGTTTTATACAGTTACAACTTAAAGTTAGTGCAAAAATTTTATCAACGTTCAGGTTTTAACGCCTTTTAACAGGCTTTAAGACAATCTTAAAACTTTGGAATTCCTATCTTTGGCCTTTATGTCTATACCCTTTACAAAATACCACGGAACCGGTAACGATTTTGTTATTATTGACAACCGTCAAGGAGTTTTTGATAAAAATAATTCTGAGTTGGTGGCTGCTATGTGTAATCGCCGATTTGGAATAGGGGCAGATGGGCTTATTTTGCTAGAAAGCCATCCTGATTGTGATTTCAATATGGTTTATTATAATTCAGATGGAAATTTATCGAGTATGTGTGGCAACGGTGGGCGATGCATAGTTCATTTTGCACAAAGTCTTGGGGTAGTTGATAATATGGCCAAATTTATGGCAGTAGATGGGCTACATACTGCTATGATCTCAAACGAAGGTATACGTTTAAGAATGGGCGATGTGTATAGTGTAAATGTAAACGAAGGTTTTTGTTTTTTGGATACGGGATCGCCACATCACATAATCTTCACAAAAGAGATTGATGCTATTGATCTAAAAAAAGAAGGTGCCCAAATACGATATAGTACTTACGGGAAGGAAGGCGCTAATGTTAATTTTGCAGAAAAAATAGACGTACAAAATTTTAAAGTGCGTACTTACGAACGCGGGGTCGAAAATGAGACCTTTTCATGTGGTACCGGTGTAACTGCAGTGGCAATTGCGGCTTTTTCGAGTGGGCAAACTCTTTTAAGAAAAATTAACTTACATACTCCAGGCGGGTTACTGAGCGTTAGTTTTAAGGAGCAGGATAACCGTTTTACGGAGATTAATCTTAGTGGACCTGCAAAGGCTATTTACACAGGAATATGGGAATAAGCACTTTACATAACGAGCATGTTTTATTGAGAGCTTTAGAGCCCGAAGACCTTGAGTTTTTGTATTCTTTAGAGAACGATGAGACTGTTTGGGAAGTTAGTAATACTCAAGCTCCCTACTCTAAGTTTGTTCTCAAACAGTATTTAAAAAATGCCCACAAGGATATTTATGAAGTCAAGCAATTAAGGTTGGTGATAGTAAGTAAGCAAACCCAAGGTGTTGTTGGCTTTATAGATTTGTTCGATTTTGACCCTAAAAACGAAAGAGTAGGAGTGGGCGTTGTCATTTATTCCACTGATAACAGAAATAAAGGATACGCAAAAAATGCCTTGCAGTTATTACTCACTTATTGTCACAAAAGTTTACATGTACATCAAGTTTATGCCAATATTGGCGCGAACAATACAGCCAGTATTGCACTCTTTGAACAATTAGGGTTCGAAAAGTCCGGCCATAAAATAGATTGGCAGCGCAGCACAATTGGTTATACAGACGAATATTTTTATCAAAAATTGTATGAAGTTTAAAAAATTATTATTGGCAGTTGTTTTAGGCGGTGTACTTGTAGCGGGAGGTTTTTCTTATTATATATACAGTACCATTTTTGGCGTAAACACTTCGTTTAATAATGAGTTGGCGCATTTGTATATACCTACCGATGCAACTTTTAGTGAAGTCCTTGAAGAGATTTCGCCTTTACTTAAAGATGTAGATTCATTTGTAACTACAGCCAATAAGAAGGGATATTCTAGTAACATTAAGCCTGGTCATTTTACGATAAAGAAAGGAATGAATAATAATGAGATTATTAATTCTATTCGCAGCAATAATGTACCTGTAACCGTTAGATTTAATAACCAAGAACGTTTAGAAGATTTAGCGGGGCGTATTGGTAATCAACTCGAAATGGATAGTCTGTCGTTACTTAATAGTATGCGAGATCTCGATTTTTTGGAAGCGAACGATTTCAATATTCAATCGGCCTTGGGAATGTATGTGCCTAATAGCTATCAGCTCTATTGGAACAGCTCACCTGAGCAGTTTAGAGATAAAATGTTACAAGGATATAATTCTTTTTGGAATCAAGAACGAATTAAAAAGGCCAAAGGGCTTGGCTTGTCAAAGAATCAAGTGATTTCGTTGGCTGCGATTGTTCATAAAGAAACTGCAAAGGTTGATGAACGCCCGAGAGTAGCGGGGGTTTATGTTAATCGTATAAAACGAGGAATGCCATTGCAAGCAGACCCAACTGTAATATTTGCTAAAAAGCTAAAGGAGAACGACTTTAATCAAACCATAAAACGAGTTCTTTATAGAGATTTAGAGATTGAGTCTCTTTATAATACCTATAAGCACTTAGGAGTGCCTCCAGGGCCTATTACAATGCCAGATATTTCTGCGATAAATGCTGTACTAGACTACGAAAAGCACAGCTTTATATATTTTGTAGCGAATGTTCAGAATTTTGGTTACCACAAATTTGCTAAGACCTTGGCGCAGCACAATCGCAACAAACAAGAGTATGTACGGTGGATTAACAGCCAAGGGGTTAATCGTTAGAGATGTTTTTAGTTTGTTTCTAAGTAGTTTATGTCTTCGTTTGGCACTATAATTAGTGGTTTGGAAGCATATTCTTACATTTTGATTTCATAAAATTCTTCAGAATAATTTAATAAATGTTAATAAAATCAGTGCTTTAGAGGCTTATTGGACATTTAATAAAGTATTAACATTGATTTTAAAATTTTAATCAAACATATTGTATATTTGCACGCTGAAAATGAAGAGAAATATTCTCTACGAATTCAAACATTATGATGCGTAAAATAATACGAATTATAGTACTTCCAGTAGTAGTAGCTTTTATTACTGTTGGATTTTCAAAAAGCAAGAATACTACAGATTTTTCTGAGTATAAGGTTGAGGTGAACACTGTTTGCTTTAATGTCCCTACTTTCGAAGAGCAGCAATCTTTTAGTCGTCCTTGGATTGCCGAGCTTCCTTTAATCGGAAAATCTTTTATTGGTTTTCGCGAAGCTTTAGGTTTTAAAGAGTCACAAGGAAATTATTTTGTAGTAAACAAATTTGGGTATTTAGGTAAATATCAATTCGGAAAATCTACCTTAAAATTAATAGGCATTCCAAATGCTACCAACTTTTTATCCAACCCTGAGTTACAGGAAGAAGCATTCTTCACCTATACAGCTCGTAATAAATGGGTGCTACGTCGTGACATTAAACGATTTGTGGGTAAAACAATAAAGGGAGTTGAAATTACGGAATCAGGAATCTTGGCTGCTGCTCATTTGGCGGGTCCAGGAAATGTAAAACAATACCTACGCAGTGGTGGTAGTTTAGAGTTTAATGATGCTTTTGGCACAACTGTAGGCTATTATATGCGCAAATTCGCAGGATACGATACATCTGTTATTGTTGCTAATCGTAAAGCGAAAGTATAAAAGTAAAGTTAGTTAGGTTTAGTTGGTTAGTTATTGAATGATAAATAGGGTAGGTCTTTTATGAAGGTCTACCTTATTTTTTTTCCATTCATTTACGGTCATGGTTTTGATGTATTCGGCTGGGAGCGTAATATCTACAGCGATACATATCAAACATTCACCAGAGAGTGTAGCCAATAGGGAATCTAGCAGCTGGTTGTTTCTGTACGGAGTTTCTATAAATAACTGAGCCTGCCCTGTGGTTCTAGATAACTTTTCTAACGCTTTAATCCGAGTTTTGCGTTCGCCCTTATCTATTGGTAAATATCCATTAAAAGCAAAATTCTGCCCGTTTAAACCGCTGGCCATCATAGCGAGTAAAATAGAGGACGGCCCAACTAATGGTACTACTTTTAAGTTGTTTTGATGCGCTAAAGTAACAATTGCGGCACCGGGGTCTGCAATTCCTGGGCATCCAGCATCGGACATCAATCCCATATTGATCCCATCTAAACACGGCTGTAAAAATCGACCTATTTCTGTGGCATCGGTAAATTTATTAATTGTATTAAAATGTAAAGATGGTTGCGATTTTGATGGCACGATTCGCTTAATCGCCGCACGTGCCACCTTTTCGTTTTCTACTATATAGTGATCAATAGATTCTACAGCCTTCCGTACGCTCAACGGAAGTACTTCTAAGGCATTGGTTTCTCCCAACGTAATAGGAATCAAATAAAGGGTTCCGTTAGGCATATAGCTTTTAGCTTATTGAATCGCAATTTTAAGGGTTTGAATTTCGCCGGTAGTACTAGTAACTCGAGCCAAATATAAGCCCGTCGACATGCCGCTAGTAGACAAAGAAATTTGAGCATCTCCGTTTGTAGTAACCGTGTATATTTTTGTTCCGTTAATAGTATAAAGTGTAATCTGTGATATTAGATCGTTGCTGCTTTCAATATATAGATTTCCAGTTCCTGCTGGTTGATACCAGGTAAGTGAATTAGAAAACGACACCTCTTGAGTTGATAGTAAGGCATCAATTATTCTATAAATTTGTCCTCCTAAGCCAGCAACATATAATTCGTTGTTTACGTCTTCACCAAAAGTAGACCAAGCATCAGAGGTGTTAATCACCCAAGTTAAATTGTTTGCTGCGTCTACCGTTCCAATTTCGCCAGTACAGATATCGGCAAAAAAGTAAAGACCATCCAATGTTGCATAATCAGATC
>QIIH01000176.1 GCA_003229235.1 Flavobacteriales bacterium
GAACCAGACTTAAACAATATTATTTTTTTTGTGCCATAAGCCAGCCCTTCCTTGGTAAGAATTTTAACACGCTCAACAATCTCGGTAACAAGCAACCATCCTCTATTACTCTCATAATCAAAATAGGTTCGTCTGTAACGGTTTAGAAATACGGCATGCGCTAAGCTGTCGGGCGAATAGGTAGCCATAGCCACTTCTTCATCTGAGACCTTACCATAATCATAGTTTTGCGCTAAAGCATTTTGAACTGTCAGAAAAATAAAAATAAAAAAAATGTTTTTACAACTCATTAGGGTGTTTTTTTAAATACTACTTTGGTGTTATCATGTTTTTTTACACTCTTTCTAAAGGCTCTATAATTTTCGTATTCATCAGGTTGATAATCTCCTTTATTAATAGACAATTCACGTAGATACGTGAACGAGCCATCCCCATTATCTTCCACTTTCAAGTGATAGCTACCGTACTTTGTATTTAAGGTAACCTCATCTGGCAAATAATCTGCCGTCATGTTTGATGGCACCTTAAAATTAAAGCTATCTACTTCTTTATATCCTCTACTGATAATAAAATTATAGCGACGGTTTTTACTCTTGCGAGGAACATAATTATTTATATTAAATACATTCGGTTTAAAGATAAACTTATCATTTAAAGTGGTGGCATAGCTCTGCGCTTCTATTTGAACATCTTCTGTGAAATTTACTGATTCTTTATCATCTTTGAAAACGACCTTTTTAAGGTTTACATTTTTGAGTTCGCCCCACAAATCTAGATAATGCTCTTGTACTTCCTTGGTGTTTTTAGATTTTAGCCTGTATTTCTGATCATAGCTTATCCCATTAGAATTAATTATGACTTCCCCTTTTATGTCTCCATTTTCTAGCAGTTCATAACTCCCTTTAGATGATTGCAAATTAGCTTCGTTGATATAAGCTGGGGTACGCACTATTTCGCCACCCTGAGGCGTAATAAGCAATACATTTCTATCGTCGGTAAAAGAGCCTAAAAAATTAAATGGCATGGTTTGACTCGTGCACTCTAGCCAAATGTCTTCGTTTTCTAACGGCACATTGAGAATTACGTGATTGCCTTGCATAGAGGCAAATTCTGAATCAATATCACGCTGTTCGGCACCGGCATAAACCACTGTATAATTAGCTTCAATACCCTGCGTTTTGAGAAGAGCTTTGGTATAATTGGTCAAACCTTTACAATCTCCATATCCTAGGTCATCTACTTGTTCTGCGGGATAAGGCTTCCAACCTCCAATCCCTAACTGAACACTAATATACCGTGTTTTGTTCTGTACAAAATTATAAACCCTCCTCGTAATTTCCTTCTTGTCGGTAATACCTGCGACCAAGCTATTAACTTCATTTATAGTTGTTGGTGGTAGTTCGTCTAACCCTTTAATAAGGTAATTGTATTGCCACGCGCCAAAGTCTTTCCAGTCACTTGCAAATCCTTGTACATTTACTAAAGAGAACGAATTGAGTGCAACTTTAACCTCCGGGGTAATGCTTCTAAACTCAGGAATCATTACCTCTCTTACAAGTGCTGGCGCATTACTCATTGTATAATTTAGGTCAAATTCTGTATGATTGGTTGTAACATCATAATCTTCCAAATTAAATTCTTTAAACCGAATTGGAATTTTGGCTAAGTTCCTTACCAAATAACTACTCTCCTCTACACTTATATAAGGCACAGGAAGCGGTGTCCATGGCTCAATAAATGCAGTCTCTGAAGTAGCAACCTCGCTTTGATATACCAAAGTAACCGGATATTCGGTTGGGGTATATTCTATGTATTTTAAACGATTATCAGTATATAAGTCATTAGACGATATAGCACTTACGTCTTGAAAATCACTGTTTTTAAACTTGGCAATTTCCTGCCCAAATTTGTCGTACACCAGTAATTCTTGCTTTTTAATTTTACGGGTTTTATCATAAAATTCATAAATAGTTGCATATCGATCTGCATTATCATTAAGCAAGGTCGTTACTCTTTTAGTAGTAACAACTAGTGAATTAATATCTCTAATCTCAATCTCTATTGATTCACTTCGCACCACCAAATTTGCGTTCAGTTTACTTTCAGAAGAAAGCCCTAAAATCGAATACTTTAATTCTTGAGCAAAAACAACGTTCGTACCTGAACAAATAAAACCTATAATAACGCTCAATCTGATAAGCATTATTTTAAAAGAATATCGTGTATTAAATAAAATCATTTAATCGCGCTGCTTAGAGTCTAAAATAATAGTGACCGGCCCATCGTTCGTTAGAGATACGTCCATCATGGCGCCAAATTCTCCTGTGCCCACAATTTTGTCTATCTCTTTCTCAAATATAGAAATAAAATACTGGTAAAGTGGTTTTGCATGTTCGGGGCGAGCCGCCTTAATAAACGATGGTCTATTCCCTTTTTTACATGAGGCATGTAAAGTAAATTGACTTACAACTATGGCCTCTCCTTGGGTTTCTAAAATCGACAAATTCATATGATCGTTTTCGTCCTGAAAAATACGCATGCGTGCCACTTTACCGGCCAACCAATCGGCGTCTTGCCTGGTGTCTTCGTGCTCTATTCCTAATAAAATGAGCAGTCCGGCATCTATATTTGCTACAGGCTTCGAATCGATATGCACCGCAGCATCGCTAACTCTTTGTACAACAGCTCTCATTATTTATTGATAATTATCCTTTCTGTAATGTTCTTCTTCGCCCTCTATTATTCCTACATAGCTTTTATACCGAGACCAGGCAATTTGATCATTTTCTAAGGCCTCTTTAATGGCGCATTTTGGCTCGTCTAAATGCAAGCAATTATTAAATTTACAGTGCTCTTTTAGAGCAAAAAATTCGGGAAAATAATCACTTAGTTCGTCCTTTTCGATATCTACAATTCCGAAGCCTTTAATACCTGGTGTATCTATTATTTGTGCTTCAAAACTCAAATCGAACATTTGAGCAAAAGTTGTTGTGTGCTGCCCTTGCCCATGCTGATCTGATATCTGCTTAGTTGCTAGTTTAAGCCCTGGCTCTATTGCATTTACCAAGGTAGACTTCCCTACCCCACTATGGCCTGCAAACATACTTACCTTGCCTTTCATGAGGTCTACTACTTGATTTACTTCTCGGTCAAATTTCGCCGAAATCCCTATGCAAGTATATCCTATTAATCGATATATATCCATAAGGTATGCCACTTCTGCTTTCTTCTCGATATCGTATGTATCTACCTTATTAAATAGCAAAACTGTTTCGATTCTGTAGGCTTGGGTCGATACCAATACCCGATCTATAAAAGAAGTAAACGTGGGAGGGTTATCGATGGTAATCATTAAAAAAACCAAATCGATATTGGCCGCTATTATGTGGGTTTGCTTAGACAAATTAACAGACTTTCGAATAATGTAATTTTCTCGGGCGTCTATAGTATCTATTACTCCAATGGTTTCGTCACCTTTGGTTTCGATTTCAAAATTTACATGGTCGCCAACGGCTACTGGGTTGGTATTTTTAATACCTGCAATTCTAAATTTGCCTTTTAATCGGCAATTATAAAATGCGTCGTCTATACCTTTTACGGTATACCAACTTCCTGTAGATTTATAAACGCATCCTTTCATAAGATTTGGTAAAGTTAGCCACTTTACGAGAAATATGATATTTTAGCTAAAAAAATATTCATCATGAAAAAATTGTTTTTTGCCTTGTTTGTTCTATTGAGTTTTATCGATCTAAAAGCCCAACAATATGAGGTTAAAGTAGTAACCAGTATCGAATCTATCGTTCCGAACGGCTTAGGGCGTTCAAGGCTTATCTCTGCTAACGAAGTAAAAGATTACAGAGAATATACATCTTCCCAAACGGAAGATGATAATTCTAGAAATAAATCAAAACGCAGCAATATTCGAGTAAAAGATTTTGACGAAACAAAACTGTTAAACTTTTATAATCTGGGCGGTATTCGTTTTCAAAATATTGCCGCAAATGATGCTGTAATTGAATCAAAAATTAATACAATGCTCGGCGAAGGTTGGGATTTGGCCTTTGTTAGCAGCGCTGTCGAAAGCGATTCAGGTCAAGGCGATGGACAGGGGATTTTTATTACCCGCTATATTTTTAAACGTCTAAAACAAGAATAACAAACAAAACAAATCTGTTATTTTCTAAAAATTCGCTCTTGATGATTAATAGACTCTTGGTGAACAGCTTTAAACACTCGTAATATGAACTCTTCGCTCAATTGATGTTGCTCTCCTTCGAGTATCATTTTACCCAATATTTCGTTCCATCGTTTGGTCTGTAAAATAGCGACATTTTTTTCTTTCTTTAAAGTTCCGATATCATCGGCTACCTTCATTCGCTTTCCAAGGGTCTCAATTAACTGATGATCGATCACATCAATTTGAGTTCTTAGAGTATTGAGCTTGTTTTTAAACTCTATTTCTGAGCCTTCTTCTTTTCTGATAGTAAGCTCGATCATTATTTCTTTTAAACGCTCAGGGGTAATTTGTTGCGCAGCATCACTCCAAGCATCATCTGGAGCATGATGCGTTTCTACCATTAAGCCATCGTAGTTTAAATCGAGTGCAGTCTGGCAAAGGTCAAAAATTATATCCCTGCGTCCTGCTATATGTGATGGATCCAAAATAAGTGGCAAATCTGGAAAACGCTGCTGTAAATCGATCGCAATTTGCCATTCTGGATTATTGCGATAGCGGGTTTTTTCGTAGGTAGAAAAGCCCCGATGAATCACTCCAAGATTGGCCACATCGGCTGTATAGAAACGTTCGACGGCGCCCAACCAGAGCGATAAATCAGGATTTACAGGATTTTTAATAAGTACAGTTTTATCGGTGCCCTTTAAGGCATCTGCTATTTCTTGTACAATAAAGGGCGATACTGTTGTACGAGCTCCAATCCAAAGGATATCCACGTCGTGCTTTAAAGCCAAATCTACATGAATTGCACTGGCAACTTCGGTAGTAGTTTTAAGCCCTGTTTCTTGCTTGGCTTTTTGCAACCACTTTAACCCTAATGCACCCACGCCTTCAAAATTTCCCGGTCTTGTTCTTGGTTTCCAGATTCCAGCTCTCAGTACACTAACGTCACTATCTTTAAGCTGATGTGCAATATGCAAGACTTGTGCTTCTGTCTCTGCGCTACACGGCCCGGCAATCACCAATGGGTGATCTAAATTAAAGTCATCTAACCAACCTCTGAGTTCTTTTTTGTTTTCCATTGTCTTATATAGTGTTTTCTTCAACAGAAATTCCGTTGAGTATGTCTTTTATCCTATTAACTTGTTGCATTTCGGTGTGCATTTGCACCTCATCGTTTGTTTTAACATACTCTTTAAAAGACTGCAAGTTGGCAATATAAGCTGTTAAACATTCGATCAAATGGTCTTTGTTCTGTGAGAAAATTGGAGCCCACATATCTGGGTTACTCTTGGCCAAACGAACAGTAGATTCGAATCCACTGCCGGCCAAGTCAAAAATATCACGTTCGTTTTTCTCCATATCCATCACTGTTTTGCCTAACATAAATGAACTTATATGCGACAAATGAGATACATAAGCAATGTGCTTATCATGAGAATCTGCATCCATATAACGAATGCGCATACCTAAATTTTTTGTTAGGGCAAGACCCAATTCTTGAAGGTTGAAAGCGGTTTTTTCTACCTCACAAATAATGTTCGTTTTGCCTTTAAACAATCCAGCAATTGCTGCTTCAGGGCCAGAAAATTCGGTTCCAGCAATGGGATGCATCGCCAGATAATTACTTCTTTTGGCATGAGCAGACACCTCGGCACAAATTCCTGCTTTTGTAGAACCCATATCTACAACGAGTGTATTATCGCCAACAACGTCTAGTACTTTTGCGATAATTGCCCTTGCATGATTAACTGGAATAGCCAAAATCACCAAATCGGCATCTTTTAAATCGATAAGCTCAGCCGCTTTATCAATTAACCCAA
>QIIH01000033.1 GCA_003229235.1 Flavobacteriales bacterium
AATGATCAGGGAGCAACCATTTATCTAAAGATACGCTTTTAAATAATCCTGCGCACCTCGACAAAGGCGCTGTTCCAATAACGTTCGTCTAATGAAGAGACAATTACACCTCTAGAAGAGGTAGAATGAATAAAAAAGATAGTTCCGTTTTTGGTTTCTACAACTAGGCCAACATGATTGATGTTACGCCCGCTTTTATCAGTTTTAAAAAATACCAAATCTCCAGCAGTTGTTTGTCTTAAATTAATGCGATTACCTTGTTTTGCCATGTCTCTAGACACACGTGGTAACGATATATTTTGGTTCTTAAACGCAACAAACACAAGGCCTGAGCAGTCCATTCCGGCTTTTGTGGTGCCGCCAAATTTATACCGAGTGCCTTTAAAAGTTTTGGCATAGGTTATAACACTATTTACCTTAGCATTGTGAGAAGAAATAGCGGTTTTTTCTTTTGAATATTGTTTAGATTGTTGGGTAGTTTTGTGAGCACTCCCACAAGAAGTTAAGAGCAAGCCTAAGGCAGCAATAAGCAGTAATTTATTCATTACATACAGGTTAAGAGGGTATGTAAACTTAATAAATTATTGCAAGGATTCATAAATTAATGCTGCAGTCTTCTCGCTAGCTCCTCTTCCGCCAAGAGTTTTCTCTAAATCGTAGTAGTCTAAAAAGAGTGTAGCCCGACGATATTCGTCTAGTATTTCGTTGAGCTCTTTCTTTAGATTTTGAGCGTTAAAGTCGTCTTGAATAAGTTCTGAAACTACTTTTTTGTCAAGAATTAAGTTAACGAGTGAAATGTATTTTAGATTTATTACTCGTTTGGCAATTTGATAGGATATTCGACCTCCTTTATAACAAACCACTTGTGGTACCTTAAACAATGCAGTCTCTAAGGTTGCAGTGCCAGAAGTAACTAAAGCCGAATTGGCGACGCTTAGCAAATCATAGGTTTTATTAGAAATAAGAGTCGCTGTACCCATAGGGATGATACTGTCATAAAAGCTCTTCTCTTGACTTGGAGCTCCGGCAACGACAAATTGATAGTCTGCGAAATCGTTTGTAATGCTCAACATTACTGCAAGCATCTTAGTAATTTCTTGCTTCCTACTACCTGGCATTATTGCGATAATTGGGCGATCGTCTAAACCGTGTTCTTTTTTAAATGTTTCTGGATTTGTAGGTGCTCTATTTGCAATTGCATCTAGCAAAGGATGGCCAACAAAATGAACCGGCACATTATGAGAATCGTAAAAATCCTTTACAAATGGTAGCACAACATATATATGATCTATAGTTGCTTGGATAGTCTTTACCCGTCCGGGGCGAGATGCCCAAACTTGTGGACTGATGTAATAGTGCGTTTTTAATCCTTTAGGTTTAGCCCATTTAGCAATGCGCAAGTTAAATCCAGAATTATCGATAAAAATAAGTGCATCTGGCGCAAAATCTAGGATGTCTTTTTTGCAAAACTTGATGAGTTTAGAAATTTTAGGAAGGTTAGAGACTACCTCTGCAAAGCCCATAAATGCTCGATCTTTATAATGCGAAACCAATTGGCCGCCAGCTTGCTGCATCAAATCACCACCCCAACATTTAATATCCGCCTGCCGATCTATTTCGAGCAATGCTTTTATTAGGTTAGAACCGTGTAAGTCTCCAGAGGCTTCGCCGGCGAGAATATAATATTTCAATGGGATAAAGAATTAAACAAAATATAGTAAATAGGTGATAATTGCAGTAATAAAGGTAGCCATTAAAACCCCTCTAGCCCTATATTCCCAGTCTTTTTTAAGAAAGCCAAAAAACACTAAAAGGTTAGGCAAGGCGCCCAAGGCTAATATCATCCATAGTGTATCACCATCTTTGTAAAAAGAAAAAGTACCCATAAAGGTCAAGTTTTTAGCCATAGATAAAATCCATACACAAAGGACGATCCCAATTAGATTAGCACCAATTCCGCTTAAAAGTCCTATTAATAGCTCTTTTTTTAACTTCATTTAATTTGTGATTATAAATCCCAATTGTTTAACTCATTTATTGCTTTATAGGCTGTTAGGTCGAATTGGACCGGTACCACAGAAACATAATTATTCTCAAGTGCCCATTCGTCTGTATCTTGGCCTTCGTCTAAGTTTTTAAATTCTCCACTCAACCAATAATAAGATCTCCCTTGCGGACTTTTTCTTTTGTCAAAATCTTCAATCCAATGTGCATGGGCTTGTCTAGCGATTTTTATTCCTTTTATGGGTGTATCACTTGCTTTCGGAATGTTTACATTTAAGACCACTCCTTTGGGTAACCCATTTTGCAAGCATTCTAGCGCAATGTGCTTTACAAATTTTTTAGCCTGTTCGAAGTTTGCGTCTAAATCGTAATCGAGTAGTGAAAACCCAATAGCAGGAATTTCTTGGGTTCCGGCTTCTACCGCTGCACTCATAGTACCACTATAAATAACATTAATAGAAGAATTACTGCCGTGATTAATACCACTTACACATAAATCGGGAGTTTCGTCTAATATTTCATTAACGGCCAGTTTTACACAATCGGCTGGAGTTCCGCTACAGCTATACTCTGTTTGCGGCCCATCGTCTAGGTGCATACGGTCACAAAATAAAGTGTCATTAACTGTAATGGCGTGGCCCATTCCGCTTTGCGGACTATCTGGAGCTACGACTACTACGCGTCCGATGGTGTTCATCACTTCTATAAGGGCTCTTATGCCAGGAGCTGTAATACCGTCGTCGTTCGTAACTAAAATGAGGGGTTCTTTAGACAAAATCATTGTTTTAGACAATGCAAAATTAAACAATTATCTTGCATCAAATTGTAAAAGCTTGTTTAACAAAAAATTAGTACCGCTGGAGCATTTTGGCACAGTTTTTTCTCTAATTTAGGTGGCTTATAAAAGATGACGATATGCGTTTTATGAAAAAGAACTTTAAATTTTTACTGCTTGTGATATTCGTAGCGGCTGCTTCTTGCAGTTTTACGACGAAAGATTTTGACAATCCAGACAAAGATAAATTGCTATTAGACCTAATTACATATGTGTTAGAAAAGGGGCATTACGATGCAAAAGACATTAATGACCAGTTCTCCGAAGAAGTTTTTGATAATTTTGTCGAGAGTCTTGATCCTATAAAACGGTATTTTTTGCAATCTGATATCGAGGATTTTATGGTCTATAGAAGTGAAATTGACGATCAAATTCTTGCTAGGGAGCTCGAGTTTTTTAGCATAGTTTACGATCGTCTTGATGTTAGAATAAAAGAGGCTCAGACCTATTATCCAGAAATTTTAGACATTGCGTTCGATTATTCTATAAACGAAGAAGTAGATGTAGATTATGAGAATTTAGAGTATGCCAAAAACAAAAAAGAGCTTAAAGAACGCTGGAGACTACAATTAAAATTAACAACAATCTCTTCGTATTATAACAATATAGAAGAGAATTTGGAGAAAATCGAAGGCGAAGAAGATTATACTCCAAAGACCAAATCTCAAATGGAGGCAGATGCTCGTGAGTCTACCTTGTCTAGTTTTACAGACAATTATAGCTTCGTAAACGATTTGGAACGAAAAGATTATTTCGCTGTGTTTTTAAATGCAATCGTAGAACAATTTGACCCGCATACCAATTATTTTGCTCCGCCAGACAGAGATCGTTTCGACATGAGAATGTCTGGAAAACTTGAAGGGATTGGAGCTCGATTACAAAAACAAAACAACAATATTAAAATAGTTGAGGTTATAAGTGGAGGTCCAGCTTGGCGTGGTGAACATATAGAAGTAGGCGATATAATTGTAAAGGTAAAACAAGCAGACGAGAAAGACCCAGTTACCATAACAGGAATGCGTATAGACGATGCTGTTAAACTTATTAAAGGCCCAAAAGGGACTAAAGTAACCCTAACCATTAAGCGTGTTGATGGCAGTATTGAAGAAGAAGTGATTACTAGAGATGTGGTAGAGTTAGAAGAAACCTATGCAAAAACGTCTTTGATCGAAAAGCAAGAACGTAAATTTGGTTTAATCAATTTACCGCAGTTCTATTTTGATATGGAAGATTACGACAATCGTAATGCAGCCATGGACGTTAAAAAAGAAATTGAGCGACTAAAAGATGAGGGCATGGAAGGCCTTGTGCTTGATTTGCGTAATAACGGCGGAGGTTCTTTGCGAACCGCTGTAGACATTGCAGGATTATTTATTAAAGAAGGTCCTGTGGTACAGGTTGCATCAAACGGTTCGCGCAAAGAAGTGCTTAAGGATAGAGACAAAACTGTGTTTTGGGATGGTCCATTGGTGATTTTAGTGAATGATATTTCGGCTTCGGCTTCTGAAATTTTAGCAGCGGCTATGCAAGATTATAAGCGAGCGATCATTATTGGGAGCAAGCAAACATATGGTAAAGGTACTGTTCAAAACGTGCTTGATTTAAATCAATATGTACGTCAGAACGACCTAGGAGACATGGGTGCCTTAAAAATCACTACACAAAAATTTTATAGAGTTAATGGAGGGTCTACCCAATTAGAAGGGGTAAAAAGTGATGTTGTGATGCCAGGGCGTTATGCTTACATGGATGTTGGTGAAAGAGATTACGACAATCCACTGCCTTACGATAAGATTACTCCAGCAGATTATAAAGTTTGGGATGGTTATATCGATTACGAATCCACCATTAGTAAAAGTAAGGCTAGAATGGCGAAGAGTACAGAACTTAAATTGATAGACGAAAATGCCAAATGGATTAAACAACGACAGGACGAATCTATTGTAACTCTAAATATAGAAGGCTATACTCAGGAAATCGAAATGCGTAAGGAGTACGCCAAACGCTTTGATGCATTAGACTCGTATAAATCACAATTGGACTTTACATCACTCCCTTACGAATTGACTTTGATCGAAAAAGATACTACCTTGGGTGAAAATCGTGAACGCTGGCATAAAAACCTGCAATCTGATATATATATCGAAGAAGCCGTAAGCGTGCTAGAAGATCTTAAGATTAGCAATATAAGACAGGGCAACGTGGCTAAAATAAAAGATTAAACCAACTATGGGGAAATCCTATTCCTTAACTGCATTAGCGCTCCAAAAGTTTAAACGTAACTTTTGGGGCGTTTTTAGTTTGGCTGTTTTGGTAATAGCAATGCTCATTGCTGTTTTTGCATATTCATTGGCGCCAGATAATTCTAGAAATGCCAATCAGATGCATGTTTCTATACACTCGAAAGCTCCAGGTTTCGAGGTGAGTATTCTTAAAGTCCCTACTGCGATGAATGTGCAACAATCTGCTATTGATGCCTTCTTTTTTGGGCGTCGTACTAGTGTGGCAGAGATCCCTATTGCCAGTTATTCACTCACAGATGCCGGCATACGTATTACAGAATACACACAGGATGGTTTAGAGGGTTTAGAAAAGACGTACCCATTGGCTCAATTTCCGGATGCCGATAGCTCAAAGCAGATTATCTCGCAATATGTGGTCGATAAAAAGTTTTTATTAGGAACAGATAAATACGGCCGCGATTTGCTAAGCAGAATGCTTGTGGGAATACGTATTTCGCTGGGGATTGGCTTTGTTTCTGTACTTATTTCTCTGCTTTTAGGAATGACACTTGGAGCGATTGCGGGCTATTATGGTGGCAGAATTGATACCGTAATTATGTGGATTATTAATGTTACTTGGTCTATCCCAACTTTGTTGCTGGTAATCGCGATTACCTTGGCTTTGGGTAAAGGGTTTTGGCAGGTCTTTATCGCTGTCGGGTTAACGATGTGGGTAGAAGTAGCAAGAGTGGTAAGAGGGCAAGTGATGAGCGTTAAAAATATGCAATACGTTACTGCTGCTCAAGCTTTAGGGTTTAGCAATTTTAGGGTGATAACTAAGCATATTATTCCTAATATATTGGCGCCAGTGATTGTTATATCTGCTATATCTGCTGCAAATTTTGCTGGAGCGATTTTAATAGAAAGCGGTTTGAGCTTTCTAGGAATAGGAGCACAACCACCAACGCCTAGTTGGGGTGGCATGATAAAAGATCATTATTCGTATATCGTATTGGGTAAACCTTATCTCGCCATTATCCCTGGCCTAGCGATTATGACTTTGGTGATGGCCTTTATGTTAATGGGTAATGCCCTTAGAGATGCACTGGATGTTAAGACATAGTTAGGAGAACAATCCTCTTAACTGATAAAAAAACCGCTCTATAAGACGTAAATCTTCTGTAATAATTTGGGCAGTTCCAGTCATTTCGTTTCGGAACGGAATTTTAATGTCATAAGAAGTAACCAGTGCTTGTTCTAAACTCGCATTTATTAAATAATATCCTTCTTCGTCAGGAATCGCAGACATCGATTCAACAATAGCCGGTAACATTCCATATTCGTCTTGTGGATAGTTAAAGAGTTGTATTAGCACTTTTTGCCCCTTTTTTATTTTACCTGAATTTTGTATTGGTGCTTTTATCTTTGCAAAATATTGGTTGTTAGTATTTGGTACGACCGTACAAATTAAATCACCCATTTGCACTCGCTGATTGGAACTAGGGAGCCTCAAAAAAGAAACTTGTCCATTAATATTAGCGCGCAAGACGTATTTTAAATCCCAACTGAATATTGTTTCCATAAGTAGAGCGTAAGATTGTGTAAGGCTCTTGTACAGCCTCGAATCTTCTATTTGATTGTTAATTTGAGCGTCTTTTGTGTTTCCAAGAGCTTCGTTTAATGATTGGTTTAACTGTGATATGTTTATATCCAGTAGTTGAATGTTTTTCTTTAATCCTAAAAATGCAATATTTTTTTGTTCAAACTCATTTAGAGAGATTACTCCTTTCTCATAAAGTGCTTTATAACGCTCAAATTCGCGTTGTGAAAGTTCCAACTTTTTCTGATCCAGTTCTTTTTGATTATAAAGATTTACAAGGCGCAAATTCAATTCACGTTCGGACAATACATTGGCTTGAATCCTATTGGCAAAAGGATCTAAGGATTTGTTGAGGTTATACTCTAATGCATCATTTTGAAATATCGCAAAGGCCGTAGAAATGGATCCAAGGCGCAGATTTAAAAGTTCATCTTCTGGCAAGTCAATATTAACCGCATTTAATTGCAGAGTGTCCAAGACGGATTGTAACAATAACACATCCTTTATTTCAGCGGTGCTTTCTATTACCATAAGAATCTGCCCGGACTTTACAAATTGATTGTCTGTAACTAAAACTGTATCAATTATTCCG
>QIIH01000050.1 GCA_003229235.1 Flavobacteriales bacterium
AGAATTAGAAAGTATTACACTTTATGATGTTACAGGAAAAAGAGTTAAATCATTTAATCCAAAGCTTAGTGCGTTTTCTGTGCATGGTATTATTGGCGGTGTTTATTTTTTAAAATTAAATACGACAAAAGGGTTCAAAACTGAAAGGTTAATCATTAGATAAATACGTTGCACAACAAAGAACTAAGCTAAAAACCAAGTCTTTTAAACGTTGTTTGATAATAGGCTGTCCGCTAAAGTTATTACTTTTGTTAATGTATCTAGTTTTGTCGTAAAAATCAAGATATAAACTAAAGCGGGAAATCCGTTAAGGAAATTCCGCTTTTAAAAATCTTTATCGGACACTACTGTTTTTTAATATTTTTCTATGAAAAGACTATCCATTTTATTAGTTGTTCTTATCTGCCAAGGCCCTATTATTGGGCAAGAACTAACTAGCACTCAATTACTTGAAAAGGCCATCGCCTATCACGATCCAGGTAATAATTGGCCTAATTTTAATGACTCACTTGTGGTTAATATGCAGATACCAAATGTCCCAGATAGGCTGAGTTCGTTTAACATAAATTTGCCATTAGATCATTTTTATATTAAGGCAATAGCCGACGGAAATATTACAGAGTATACGCTAGATAAAGGTACTTGCGAAGTAGTTTTTAACGGCACTAAAAACCCAGACGAAGCAACACAGCGTGAATTTGGAGTAAACTGCGAACGCGCCAATGTGATGAAAGATTATTACACCTATTTGTATGGCCTTCCTATGAAGCTTAAAGACCCAGGCACCATTGTAGATCCTGAGGTTCGCTATATAGATTTTGACGGTAAAAACTATCTTGTTCTTAAGGTAACGTACGATCCAGAAGTAGGAAGCGATATTTGGTTTTTTTACTTTGATCCAAGCACTTATGCCATGGAGATTTACCAGTTTTATAAAGGCGATCCAGATGGTGCGGGAAAAGATACTGGAGAGTTTATTCTGTTAACAGAAGAGACTGTTCTTTGCGGCATCAGAATACCTAAAAATAGAGCTTGGTATTATAACAAAGGCGCCAAATATCTTGGTACAGACTTTCTAATGAATTAAGATTTATGAGGGGTGATTCAGGTGCTATTTTAGCTTAACTATCATCATTATTACCATAATTTATTGAAAGTTAAACGGTCATTCTTTTTTTAAATCTCCGGCAGAAATAATTCCTTTTACCAAATACACGACGATAAATATCTTTATTACAATTCCCTTATAGATATTCGCTGGATTGTCTATCCAGGTTAATAAAACAATCCCGGCATAAACCACTAGCCCTATTACCAATGCGATCCAAGGTTTCGATTGTGACCAATATCCCAACAACATAAATATTATAAAAACAACACCACTTGCGATTAATTCTGGAATATTGTCATTTGCAAAATATTGGTAAAGACCAAATAACAACTGAATTGCCCCAATCACATACAAACTCGTAGTAGCCGATTTAATAATTTTTGGCGCCGATTGCTTTTTATGCAAATCAAGCGCTTTTTGTGTCTTAAATTTCGATTTTTCGACCTCTGTCCCATTTTCCGGAAAGCCACAAGAGATACATTTTTCTGGTCGGCCTAGTATAGGCTCATTACAATAAGAGCAGTTGCTTGCTGCAGAAGGTTCTTCCATAAAGGTGTGTTACTATAACTAAGTTACGCTAAAAACTAAAAAAGAAAGCTATCTCATGATAGCTTTCTTTTTTAAGTCAATTATAACGAGCAATTACTCTAAGAACCGCACATTAAGCAGTCGTCGTCGTTTTCGGCCTCTTTAGATTTAGATAACAACTCACGCAACTCCTGAGCCGTTAGTGGCTTGTCTGTGGCTGCGCTCATCGCTGCAACTTTCGCCTTTTCTGGTTTAGGCGCTGTGGTCGCTTTTTTCTCGTTATTAAGAGTAAACTTAATGGCATCGACAGCACTCTTGGTACGCAAGTAATACATACCTGTTTTTAGACCGCTCTTCCATGCATAAAAATGCATCGAGGTAAGCTTTGCCATATTTGCGTTCTCCATAAAGAGGTTAAGCGACTGCGACTGATCGATAAAGTATCCGCGGTGACGCGACATATCGATAATGTCTTTCATGCTCAATTCCCAAACGGTTTTATACAGTTCTTTTAACTCCTGCGGAATCACATCGATATCTTGGATAGATCCGTTGGCACGCATAATTTCTTGTTTTAAATCGTCGTTCCAAAGGTTAAGCTCTACTAAATCTTCTAATAGATGTTTGTTTACTACGATAAACTCTCCAGAAAGTACACGACGCGTATAAATGTTAGAAGTATACGGTTCGAATGCTTCGTTGTTCCCAAGAATCTGTGAAGTAGAAGCCGTTGGCATAGGAGCAACTAATAATGAGTTACGCAACCCATGCTTTTTAATGCTCTTACGCAATTTACCCCAATCCCAGCGTCCGCTAAGCTCTTCGTCTTTGATGTTCCAAAGGTTATGCTGAAACAAGCCTTCGCTTATAGGAGAACCTTTGTAAGATTCGTAAGGCCCGTCTACTTTGGCTTCTTCCATAGAGGCTTCGAGTGCTGCATAATAGAGCGTTTCGAAAATCTCTTGGTTTAGTTTTTGAGCTTCCGGGCTCGTAAATGGTAAGCGAAGCAAAATAAACGTATCTGCTAAGCCTTGTATCCCTAAACCAATAGGGCGATGTCTCATGTTACTGTTTTCGGCCTCTTTTACAGGATAGTAATTGCGATCAATTACACAGTTTAAGTTATTAGTGACTCGCTTGGTGATTCGGTGTAATTCTTTATGATCAAACTCCCCATTATTTACAAACATTGGCAAGGCAATAGAAGCTAAGTTACACACGGCAACTTCGTCTGCGCTAGTGTACTCCATAATTTCTGTACACAGGTTAGACGAGCGTATAGTACCCAAGTTTTTCTGGTTAGACTTGCGGTTGGCTGCATCCTTATACAACATATAAGGTGTTCCTGTTTCTATTTGAGACTCAAGAATTTTTTCCCAAAGCTCTCTTGCCTTAATGGTTTTGCGACCTTTGTCTTCTGATTCGTACTTGAGGTACATAGCGTCAAACTCTTCGCTATGGCAGTCAAAAAGGCCAGGGCATTCGTTCGGGCACATTAATGTCCATGATGCGTCATCTTGTACGCGTTTCATAAATAGATCTGGAATCCACATGGCGTAAAACAAATCGCGCGCACGCATCTCTTCTTTCCCGTGATTTTTCTTAAGATCAAGGAAGTCAAAAATGTCGGCATGCCACGGTTCTACATAAATGGCAAAAGAACCTTTACGCTTTCCTCCCCCTTGGTCTACATAACGAGCAGTATCGTTAAACACTCGTAGCATAGGAACTATACCGTTAGAAGTTCCGTTGGTCCCAGAAATATAAGAGCCAGTAGCTCTGATATTATGAATAGAAAGACCAATTCCTCCTGCAGATTGTGAGATTTTTGCCGTTTGCTTTAAGGTGTCATAGATACCGTCTATGCTGTCGTCTTTCATAGCTAAAAGAAAACAAGAAGACATTTGAGGTTTTGGGGTCCCCGAATTAAAGAGCGTTGGTGTGGCATGCGTAAAATATTTTTTACTCATAAGCTCGTACGTCTCTTTTGCCGCCTCTAAATCGTTTAGATGAATCCCAAGAGAGACACGCATAAGCATATGTTGAGGTCGCTCTGCTATCTGGCCGTTAAGCTTTAAAAGATAAGAGCGCTCTAATGTTTTAAACCCAAAGTAATCGTACCCAAAATCTCGGTTATAGATAATTGTAGAGTCTAATTCGTCTGCGTTTTTCTGAATAATACCGTATACCTCATCACTTAGCAATGGCGCTTTTTTACCAGTACGTGGGTTTACATATAGATACAAATCGGTCATTACCTCAGAAAACGTCTTTTTTGTGTTTTTGTGTAGATTAGAAACAGAGATTCTAGCCGCCAATCGAGCATAATCTGGGTGGGATGTTGTAAGAGTTGCTGCAATCTCGGCAGCCAATGTATCCAACTCACTAGTAGTTACTCCATCGTATAGCCCTTCAATTACTCGCATGGCAACCTTTACGGGATCGACAAGTTCGTTTAATCCATAACACAGCTTGCGCACTCTCGCTGTAATTTTATCGAACATGATGGGTTCTTTGCGTCCGTCTCTTTTTACTACATTCATCTAAAACGTCTTTTGTTAGTTAGTCAAAAATTTAAAAGCCAAAAGTAGGTTGATATCCAAGTTATAACTCGCATATGTTAAGTTGTTTAAAGATATAACACAGCCATGGGGAGCTGCAGTGGTCTATCTAAAAATCTGCGTCAAAACTAATTTTGTTAGTTTCTTTGTCCTTGTTGGTAACACCTGCCTTTTGATATTCAGAAACACGTTTCTCAAAGAAATTTGTTTTTCCTTGCAACGAAATCATGTCCATAAAATCGAATGGGTTGGCGGTGTTATACTCTTTTTCGCACTCCATCTCGACTAAGAGGCGATCTGTTACAAACTCCAAGTATTGGGTCATAAGCTTAGAGTTCATTCCAATTAAACTTGCTGGAAGTGATTCGGTGATAAACTCACGCTCGATATTTAAGGCATCGACGATAATTTCGCGGATACGCTCTTTAGGAACTTTATTAATTAAGTGATTATTGTGCAAATGCACAGCAAAATCGCAATGAACTCCTTCGTCACGAGAAATAAGCTCATTCGAGAAGGTAAGTCCTGGCATAAGGCCTCTTTTCTTTAGCCAAAAAATAGAACAAAAAGCACCAGAAAAGAAAATCCCTTCTACGGCTGCAAATGCGATAAGACGCTCTGCAAAACTAGGGCTGTCTATCCACTTTAATGCCCAATCTGCCTTTTTCTTGATAGCAGGAAAGGTCTCGATAGCATTAAAAAGCTGAGCCTTTTCTTTCTCGTCTTTTACATACGTATCGATAAGTAGCGAATAGGTTTCTGAATGGATATTCTCCATCATGATCTGAAAACCATAAAAGAATTTAGCCTCTGTATATTGAACTTCGTTAACGAAGTTTTCTGCTAAGTTCTCGTTTACGATTCCGTCTGAAGCGGCAAAAAATGCCAAAATATGTTTGATAAAATAACGCTCGTCGTCGTTTAATTTAGTAGCCCAATCTGTAATATCTTGGTGCAAGTCAATCTCTTCGGCAGTCCAAAAACTTGCCTCCGATTTTTTGTACCAATCCCAAATATCATGATGTTGAATTGGAAAAATTACAAATCTGCTTTTATTTTCTGCTAAAATTGGTTCTACTTCACTCATTGTCCGTTGTTTTTTTATTTTTCGTAAATCTGTCGCTACTCGGGACTAACAAATATGAAAAATTAAAATACTATTTAAGAGAAAAATTTAGATGGTTTTCAACAAAGTTTTTAACATCTTAAAATAAAAAGTGTTCACATCAAAATGTTAAAACAAATGTTTATTTTATTGATTATCAAGATATTATGAATTACCCCTTAGGCTTGTTAACATTTCTCCTCAAAGGCGTTGAAAACCAACACGGCATCCCATTTTCGTTGATGTTTTGAGCTATTAACATAACAAATTGATAAGAAAAACTTCAACAACCAACTATGTTCATAAATGTCAAAAATGAAAAAACGAAACGCTAACGGAGGTTAATTTTTTGTAAAAAAAGAAAAATTGGAACAAAAAAATCGTCTCACACAAAATGCACAAGACAATTTACATTATAACTTTTAAATCCTATTCCAGATCTGCTATTTCTAAATACTTAATAGCCTTCCAAGTTTCGTCTAAATCCATATTAGTACCACTACCTTTTAGATAAAAACGTCCAGCATAAAACTGCTCAATGGTACTGTTATTCCTTTTTTTGTAATATTCTTCCATAACCTTAATATCATCACGTATTGCGGTTCGGCGTATTTTAC
>QIIH01000140.1 GCA_003229235.1 Flavobacteriales bacterium
AAAGACATGGTTAAAGAGATTGATTCGGTGATTGCTCTATATCTAGGCAAAGTTGACAAGCGTCAAGGTATTACTCGTAATCCAGAGGTAAATATTATGCAGCGAATTGGAGTCGCAAGACAATACGCTGGCAGTAGACCCTACGGAACTACTAGTACAGAAACTACCTTGATTAGCAATGCAAGAGCTGGACTTAAAGAAGGATTGGATGCAACCAATGCGTTTTATTCAGATTCTTGGGCAGCATATCGCAGCGCGATGGAAGCACTAGATGTTTCGGCATTTAAAGAGACCAAGCAATTTGCAATAGACGACTAATATACCATAACACTTAATGAGCACCTATCCAATATTTAAACGAGCAGGCCTTATTGCTGGGCCTGTTTTGTTTTGCTTACTATTAGCGGCACCTTTCGACATACTTTCGCCCGAAGCACATAAAGTGATTTCTGTGGCTGTATGGATGCTTGTGTGGTGGGTAACAGAAGCTGTTTCGATCTCTGTTACAGCTCTTTTGCCATTAGTACTCTTTCCGTTAATTGGAGTAATGGATATTAAAGAAGTTTCTCAGAATTATGGAAGTTCTATTATATTTTTATTTTTTGGCGGATTTGTAATGGCATTGGCCTTAGAAAAAGTGCATCTCCACAAACGTATTGCACTAAATATAATTCGAATTACGGGTACGAGCCCGAACAGAATAATCTTGGGCTTTATGCTCTCCACTGCACTACTTAGCATGTGGATTAGCAACACAGCAAGTACATTGGTGATGCTACCAATTGGTTTGTCTGTTATTCAGTTGCTAATCGATAACAAAGATGGTTTTACAAAAAACAATCGCAATTTTGCGTTGAGCATAATGTTGGGAATTGCTTATTCTGCAAATGCTGGTGGAATTGCTACCATAATTGGCACACCGCCCAACTCGGTTTTAATCGGATTTTTAGAAAACGAATATAACACTACAATCTCTTTTCTCTCTTGGATGGTAATTGGATTGCCATTTTCGCTAATTATGCTGGGCTTAGTTTATTGGGTGATGGTCTATTTAGTGTTCCCAAATAGACTTGGAAAATTTAGCGCTTCAAAAGATTTAATCAATGCCGAACTAAAAAAATTAGGCTCCATCACTTCTTTAGAAAAAAGGGTATTATTGGTCTTTGGTATCGCCATCTTTTTATGGATTTTTAGGAGTCTTTTAAATCAAAATATTTCTTGGCTTAATATTAGCGACACAGAGATTAGCCTTTATGCAGCCCTTGCCTTGTTTGCGGTTCCGCATAGCTTTAAAAAAGGAAGTTTTGTACTTAATTGGAGCGATACTTCACGTTTGGCTTGGGGAATATTAATTTTATTTGGAGGAGGTCTTGCCCTAGCCTCTGGCTTATCTCAAACCGGAGTAATCGACGAAATTGCTGCTATTATCACAGGAATAGATGGTATTAGCTTGTTTGTTATTGCGGCCTTAATTATTACTGTTGTCTTATTTATGACAGAAGTGATGAGTAACGTCGCACTGATTGCAATTTTTGCGCCTGTTATAGCTGGGATTGCGGTTGGTTTAAACATTCCTATGCTTCATTTACTAATTCCAGTAGCAATGGCTTCTAGTTGTGCTTTTATGCTTCCCATGGCTACGCCGCCTAATGCCATTGTATTTGCAAGCGGGCATATTAAAATTAAAGAAATGGTAAGAGCGGGTATCTTACTTAATTGTTTTGCAATTTTGCTTTTACTTGTATTCTATGCCTTTGTGATACCACTGTTGTTCTAAGAAAATTTAGAACTGCTTGTTTTATGAGCAGAAAGCACGTAAATTTAATTCCACCAAGCAAACTAAAATATAAGCTTATGAAATTTTTAAAATATATTGCCCTTGTTTTTATATTGATATTATTCTCTTGTAAGAACGAAAACAAAGAAAAAGGAGCTGAGACAGAATCAGAAAACCTGACAGAACAAATCACAAAAGAAGTTATAGTAGACGAACAGGTCAATTCCTTATCTATGATACTTAGTTCTAAGAGTGGTAGTGAAGTGACCGGAACCGTAACCTTTACAGATAATAATGGAAAGATTTCCATGGAAGCGTCCTTAATGGGGCTTTCTGAAGGCGAACACGCCATACATATTCACGAAAAAGCCGATTGTACTTCTGACGATGGTAAATCGAGTGGTGGCCATTGGAACCCGACGTTTGCCCCACATGGCAAATGGGGAGACGAGGCTGGATATCACCGAGGAGATATTGGTAATTTTACAGTAAAAGCAGACGGCTTAGCTGTTGTAAAATTTGATGCCGGCGATTCATGGTGTTTAGGCTGTGACGACGAAACTAAAAACATTGTTGGCAAAGCAATTGTTGTACACCAAGGTGTAGATGATTATACTTCGCAACCATCTGGTGCGGCTGGTGCTCGCGTTAGTTGTGGTGGTATTATAGAATAAAGCCAACAACAAACAATTATTAGAACTCTTACATGCAGATGTGAGAGTTTTTTATTGCTACTTTTGACTCATAAATAAATTCTGAATGAACCCCTCGGCAACTGGCTGGATTGATAAATTTTTTCATCGCTTCTCTAAGAAACAATTAGTGGCGCCTTTTGCCACGCATGACGACTTTTATCATGCACTTAGAGTTTCTGGATTTGTATATGGACAGGCTACAACTGGCCTGATCCAAGCTCAGCTAAGCGAATTAAAACTAAGTAAAAACGAGTTTAGTAAAGTTAATCTGCTTCATTCGTTATATTTTATCTATGCAAAATCCAATCCTGAGCAATCTAATGTTGTAAAATTTCTAGAACACGCTCTTGCTTTTTACAGCGATATTGAACGCGGTAAAATCACTATGTTTCAGCGCTTATCTCTAGGGAAATCTGCTAGTAAAAACTTAGAAAAAACAATCACTTCTAGAATTCAGCAAAGCGATTCGACTTTAAAAACAGAAGGAGACTTAGAGTTTTCTAATGTGCTATTGGCTACAGATGTGCTAACCTATATGGTGTACATTGAAACGCCTAGTAAAGCAAAAGATTTTTCGGAATCACTAGAAGAGGCCATTATTAAATATTGCTATAGCGCCCTACAAACAAAAAAACACAAAGACAAATACGACACCGTACTGCTAGATTTGTTTGAGTCTTCTGGAATTGTAAAGCGTGCGACTGTTCCTTTAGGAGAATTTTTAATAACTAGAGAAGACAAGGTTATTCAAAAATACCTTCTAGATCTTTGCTGTATTGCAGTTAAAGACGATTTTGGGGTCGAACCAAACGAATTACATTTTATTAATTCGTTAGTAAAACAATTGCAATTAGCAGAGAATGATGGCGATAAGGCGTTAAAATTATTGGATACTTTTGTAGCCGATAATAAAAATCAAGTTAATTTATTTAATCAAGCACATCCTGTGCATCATTTTTATAAACAGACGAGCAGTAATGTAGAACGGCTTATTATGCGTAATAAAAAACGTCTAATAAAGGAGATTACCCAAAGTGGAGAACTACTCAAACTATTAGGCCAGTCTACTTTAAGAGACTTAGATAATGAAGAAAAAGAACAGGTAAAAGACCAGTTATTAGATATTTTTAAGTCTATTCCGTCACTCACCATTTTTTTACTCCCTGGTGGTGCTTTATTGTTGCCCTTGTTTATTAAATTTATTCCTAAGTTATTGCCTTCAGCATTTAACGAAAACGAAATAAAGGGCTAAAAAAAAGATTGTCTAAAAACTAATTAGGCGACCTTTTCTATTTATTGAATTTTGATATTTCAAGTACTATTTGGAGTTTTTTAGCTAAGAGTTGTCATCTAAAAATGATCAAGGCATCTTCTATCTAACGCTATCTGCTCTAACTTTTCCGTCTGGACTAAATGGACAAAATGAGTTTAGATATGCCACTTTTTGTTCAACCTCGTTAGGCTTCTTATTAAGACTACGATATAATTTAGGGCCTAGGTTTGCAAAAATAGCAACCATTACTACAGTTATTAATGTGGGTATCAATTTCTTCTTCATTATATTAATTGTAGGACATAGCTATTCTATGCATACTTAACTTGATTCAACTTTTTGAGTTTTTTGTTGTTTCTTATTACAACTAGTGATTTTAATAAATCCTCTCTATTCGTGTTTTCTAATTTGATAAGCCATTCATTGAAATTACCATACAACAATTCGAAGCGCTTTTTGTCCCATCCTTCACTCTCCATTTTTATTCTTTCTATAACTTCAAAAGCTTCATCTTGTAGATTATAAAAGTGTGAAAAATAAAGTAATTCTAATAGTTCTGGCTGCTGAAGACTAATCTTAATTGTTTCTTTTTTCAATTGGTCCTCAATTAATGAATGAATAGCAGTAGATTCCAGTGTTTCTTCACTCTCTATCGGGAATTGATCTTTCATTAATTTAAAAGCTTTTTGAGAATTCTTGCTATCTGAATACGAAATTGTTATCTGTAAGTCACGTTCATTTCTGGGGGTGAGGAGTAAAATAGGATAATTTAAACATTCTTGTAACGAACTTCCCAATAAGGAATAAAGCACAAAATAAGGTCTATATTCATCTTGGTAAGGGATCTTTACTAATTCAACACCATAAAGAAACGGACCCGCGATAGCCAATAAGCTATTTTGATTGAATCTCTTCAAATGGGGAAAACCCTTCAACCACATTTTTGAAACTTTAGTTTTTTCTTGACTTATAATTGTCATAAATAACAATAGTTTTTGTGTCATAGACGTCTAAAAAGCCCTTTCCAAATTTTCTTTTAAAATACGAATTAACCCTTAATCCTCTATTCCCATAAATACTTTGACTAATTTTTAATAATTCTGATACACATTTGTGTTTCGCAGTCCCTGCAAACCTATCTAGACCTCAATTCGCTCTCTGCCTTAACCGCAGATTCCATAATTAATTCCATATTACCAAGACCTTGTGTCACCGTACTTAACGATGTAATAGTTTTGGGTTTCAAAATCCATTCCCAGAACAAACTCACCATTATCTTGTGTAGTAGCGTATGGTAAATAATGTTTAGTGAATCTCCCAAACTAATCATAATAAATGTATTGTGCTAAATCTTTTTCGTTAGGGCTTTGACGTATATCTTATTATTGAATAGTGCTTTCAAATCCATCTAAATATGAAATCGATTCAAGCTTTTCTTTATCAATTAAAGTATCAAAGGCCAATAAAGGCGCATCTTATCATTTATAATGGATTAAATATTATAATTATTCGTACTTAATTAGTATTGAGAGGAGGAAGTTAAAGTTATAAAAAAAGAGACTGCCTTTTTAGACAGCCTCTTTAAGTTTATGTGAAAGTAATTATTCTCAAATTACTCTTTTATCACTCGTTTTACAGTTTGACCTTGATTTGTGATAACTTGAACAAAATACATTCCCGTCGCCACATCGTTCATAGATAGGTTAATCTCTGCAGAAACACTGTTCGTACTGAACACTTTAATTAAACGACCATTCACGTCGAATAATTTTAACGCTTCTATCTCTACACTTCCACGGTTGCGTAAAATCATATCACCTTGAGTAGGGTTAGGATACAAAGTAAGCACATTGCTCAATCCAACATCGGCTACAGATAAAATACCATCAACCGTTAAGATAAAGGTACAATCTACAGCATTGCCTGCTGCATCGGTAGCTATTAAATTAATGGTATACTCACCTGGGCCAACGCTAGTACCAGCGGCAGGATCTTGTGTAACTTCTAATCCGTCAGGACAGTTATCACTAACAGTAGCAGAACCAGCATAATCTGGAATCATATAAGGCTCGCCATCCATAATAGTAAAGAACTG
>QIIH01000083.1 GCA_003229235.1 Flavobacteriales bacterium
AATTGCCTTCTTTCCTGGCGTATCAAAATAGAGAGGGTCAATCTTTGCTAAACGCTCGTTCATTTTGTTGAGCCAAGTAATAAAAAAGTCGCGAACATCGTAATACTGCCCCCTGTTGGCATCCATCCAGGCTTTGTTATTGTTTTGTTGTAAGAGATCAAGAAATTGGTAGAGCTGTTCGAATCCCATGCTACTACTCTATCCTCAAGTTGCTAATTTGCCCTTTAAGATCTTCCATAGATTCTTTAAGCTGTTTAAACAGCGTTGTCTCAGAAGCGTCGTCCAAGCCAAAAGCAATTTTGCTATTAACAAGCCATAACTCTTGTAAATCACTAACGAGGACCTCTATAGGGAGATATTCTTCGTTTAGTGAAACCAACCTAATTTTAGCTGGATCGGCCAGCTTCTCTAACTTTTTAACTAAGACCGAGTCTTTTAAAACAATAATGTATATTTTTCGATCTGTCGCTTCAAACAAACTAGGCACAGACCTACCTAAAACCCATTCGTTAGGTTTAATATTAGGCATCATACTATCTCCTTCTACCTGAAAGCCACGATACGTAGCATTTTTGAACTGTGGCAATGGCAACGAAAAAGCAGGTAATGTATCGTACCATTGTGCATCACCAATATTTTGAGGATATCCTGCCGCTGCTTTTTGACCAACCAACAAAATATTTTCATTCTCCTGTTCGTTAATGGTAATAACCTTAGGCATAGTATCGGCACCATCTAACGCTTTAATTTTTTGAAAGCTTTCGCCATATAACCAAAGTGGATTAATTTGGAATTGCTTGCACAATTCCATTACAATTTTTCCGGAAATCTTTGTTTTACCACGTTCTATATCCGCAATAATATTGGAGATTCCGAGGAGTTGAGCAAAATATTGCTGCGTATGGCCTAGTTCTTCTCTAATCTGTTTGAATCTTTTGGCCTCGATTGGGTGCGGTGCTTTCATTCATTAAAGTTACGCATAAGTTGGAAATAATCCAACTATTAGGAAATAATCCCACTTTAACTAATTGATTAACACGGTGATATTGTCAAATCAGTGAGTTTTCGTGAAGTTTATTTACAGCCAAAACCTATGTGCGCTATAACAATGAGGTTCAATATCTTAACTATTAATAATATGGTATCTTTATACAAATAATCACTAATCCCTAATATTATGAAAAAATTATTTTTAGGAGTATTTGTTCTGCTTATGGCAGTTTCATTTACTTCTTGTAGAGAAACTGAGAAAAAAGCAGAAGACGCAATAGAAGAAGCTGGAGACGCTGCAACCGATGCCGATAGCGATGCTGTAGACGCCGCTGATGTTGCTGGAGAGGCAGTTAAAGACGCTGCTGATGCAGTAGACGGAGCTGTTGATGCTGCTGGCGATGCTGCTGATGATGCAGTAGACGCTGCGGGTGAAGCAGTAGATGGTGCTGTTGAAGATGCAAAGGATGCTGTTAAAAATGCAACAGACGATGCTTAGTCATCTCTAATTAAAACAGAAAAAAGCCTCATTAAATGAGGCTTTTTTATTTTAAATACTTCAATAATATTTAAACAAATCCTCTTCGTCTCGCTTCGTCTATTAAGGTTTCGTCGTTAGCAGACTTAATATCAAATAACTCTTTGATATGATTCTTGCGCTTTTCTATTGCGCTCAAAGAAAGGTTTATATAATTACTCAAGTTTTTTGTTTGTACCCCACGTGACAAATGATGTAAAATTTGAAGATTCTTCTGATCTAACGAAAAGTCGTTGCTAATCATTTTTCTAAAATGATTATTTACCGTAGCGCTATAATACGTTCTGCCCTCGGCTACTTCTTCGAATGCACGACTAAGCTCACTAGAACTCAAGTCGCTTTTAATTAAAAACCCTTCTGGATTTATATTTTGCAGGATATTATGAATGCGTCCGTCTTCGTTAAACATCGTTAAAATAATCACTCTTGCCTTAGGATGAAACTGGCGTAATAGTACGGCAATATCAATCCCTGATGTCAATTTACCATCACTAGACGGAGGTAATTTAATATCGATAAGAGCCACATCATAAGGTTTTACATTTCTGTTTTGTTTAATAATCGATGCAGCATCGTCACAATTAGATGCAATATCAATCATTAGGGTGTATTGCTGATTAAAATTATCGTACAAGGTATTGCGATATCCTTCAATAATAATAGGATGGTCGTCTATCATTAACACATTTAAATTTCTCTTCATGGTCGTACAAACTTAGTTTGGAGGATAGGTTTGGATGCCTTTCTCCAATAATAACAAATAATAGTTTGATTTTCTTGTGACTCCTAATTTACCAAATATTAACTAAACTAGTAAGAATCACGTACAATTAATCAACGTTTAATCACTGAATAGCAAATACTATCTATAGAAAAATTAAAAAATGCAAAATACCAGCGTAGCATATTAATTACCAGGCTGGTGTATTACAAAAACTTAAATAACAATTTATTCTTTTCCTAAATACTTATATATCAACCCACCTATTACCGCACCAGCAATCGGAATGGCGATAAACAACCATAGCTGTGCTAAAGCCCAATCTCCAACAAAAATAGCCTGACTAATACTACGTGCAGGGTTTACAGATGTATTGGTAACTGGTATACTTACTAGGTGAATAAGGGTTAAACACAAACCTATTGCAAGGCCAGCTAATCCGCTTGATGCTTTTTTATGGGTTGCGCCCATAATAACAACTAAAAAGATAAGCGTCATAACAAATTCCATCACAATGGCGGCTGTCATACTATAACCTCCTGGCGAATGTTCGCCGTATCCATTAGCAGCAAAAGTTCCTATCTCGCTACCGTTGCCTGTTACCACAACATACAAGACTCCTGCGGCAATTAGTCCTCCTAATACCTGAGCTGCAATATAAGATGGCACTTTCTTTCCCTCAATTCGGCCTCCGGCCCATAAACCTAAAGTAATCGCAGGATTAAGATGGGCTCCAGAAATGTGTCCGATAGCATACGCCATCGTGACAACAGTAAGACCGAAAGCTAAAGAAACTCCTAGCAACCCGATACCCACATTGTCGAAATTAGCAGCCAAAAGTGCGCTTCCACACCCACCAAAGACAAGCCAAAAAGTGCCAATGCATTCTGCAATAAATTTTTTCATTGTAGTTGATTTTAATTAGATAAGATGTGAGACTCCTACTAATGCCTGAAATTTGATTTCTCAAAAACTCTATGAAAAATACAAAACGTTCTTCTAATAAATAAGAAGAAAAAAATTGACATCTATCTATTCGATAAAGCGTTTAAAATAAAGGGCAATTCGTAAGTAATTTAATCTCAATATAATAGGACAGCCAAACATCCTTGATATTACAACTTAAAATCGATCGAAACTTTGGTGCCATTTCCGGGTCGGCTATCTATATCTAAATGCCCCTGAATTTGCCGTACACGAGAAGTGATATTTTTAAGACCTATTCCACGTTTATTTTTAGATTTGTTCATCCCCACACCATCGTCTTTAATTTCGAGAACAATTTTGCCCTCGTTGTTTGCAAAACGAACTGCTACTTTTTTAGCTTTTGCGTGTTTTACAATGTTAGTGAGGGCTTCTTGAATTATTCTGTAAATATGTACTTTCTTGTTATTCGACATTTGATCCCAAGCTATACTTTTGTCATTTACAAGTTCGAATTCGATATTCTGTATTTCGCATTGATCATGCAATAATTTATCGATTACGTCAATATAGATTACATCACTACCAAATGTACTGGCATTTAAGTCGTGCGAAATTTGCCGAATCTCTTTTTCTATGTTCTTGAGCTCATTTAAATAACTACTTCTAATCCCCACAGACTTATCATCAACTTTTGCATTTAGGCTATCCAGCGACAAGCGTGTCCCAAATAATTTAGAAAGTACGCCGTCGTGGAGCTCTTCAGAAATTCGTTGTTTTTCTATTTGTTTTCCTTCTTCTAACTGTCTTTTTTGAGATAACATAAGCCCATAAATCTCTTCGTTTGCTTTTTGTTGAATCTCTCTAAAATTCAACTCTCGTTGATTTACTCGCCTTTGAATTAAAATATAACCCATTAGGCCAAAAGCAATTAAACTAAGTAATACAACCACCAACTGTTTATTGGTTTGTGTCACTTTATTGCGTTCCGATTCTAAAATATCTGTTTCGAATCTCAGTCGTGCAAAACGATCTAAAAACAAACGTTCTGCTCTTTGTAAGCTATCGTTCGTTTTTATGTATTGTCTAGTGTATGTTAAAGCCTGTTCTGGGTCAGAAATTTTAGCAAGCAAGGTAAGTGAGTTTTGTTCTCCTAACTGATAACTCACATCCCGTGAATTCTGCAATGCTAGCTTTGCATATTCTTTACTTTTAATTATAGAATCTAAATCAAAATAATACTCAGAAAGATGCAGATAACTTGTTACCGCTCCTAATTTATCCTGAATGCTATCTCTAAGGTGCAATGGTACTAAATAGGCCTCTGGAAATCCTTCTCGCTGCCCATCTTCGTACAAGGCAAAAGCCTTATTATCTAACAACTTAGCATAGGTCTTAGGCCTATTATAATACAAACTATCATAGGCTAGGCCTTGATCAAAATAAGAAATCGCAGTTTTAAAATCGCGTTTGCTACTATAAATATGACCTAGATTATTAAGCGTTGCAACTTCTAATGAATAATCGCCATGTTGCTTTCTATACTCTAAGGCGCGCATCTGATAATCGATGGCAAGGTCGTATCGCTCTGTATCTTTAGCAATAATCCCCAAATTAGTATAGGCAGAGGCCATATATCGAGGTTCATCTAGCGAAGAAAAATATTGCAATGCTTTAATAGAACTGGCTTCACCCCCAACATAATCTTTTTGATTTTTCTGAATAATCGCTAGTGTTAACACAGACCTGCCTGCGTTTCTGTTATCACCCATTAAAGCAAAAAAGCGTTCGGCATAGTAAAAATTGTTAACAGCACTGTCTACTTCTTCTAAGGTATCGTAGTAGTTGCCCAAATAGTAATACGATTTTGCAATACCCATAGTATCATTATTCTTAACAGAAAGGGTTTGAAGGTCAATACTGGCTTTTCTGGTTAGATTATATTGCCCGATTCTAAAACTCTGTCTAGATATCGTTTCTAAAAATCGCGACTGCACCGAGTCTTCTTCTACATCCTCGATGAGTCGGTGAGCGCGTAGCAATTTTGAATATTTTACGTTGTTGTTAAAATCATAAGTGAGAACCTCGTCAATTATTTTTTGGACAGAATCCTGAATGGCATCAGTTGTCTGAGAATTCTTCGAATTTTTAGAATTACATCCTAAAGCAGTAAGTAGCAATAAACACAAGCAAACTTGAATAAAATTTATAAGGTGAGAGTTGTCTCTGTTATAACTTTGATAAGCCAATGGGACTGGGTTTTAGCCCCAAGATAAATTAATATCTTTAAATGACCAATTATCATAAACCCTCAAAGCCCAATACAAAACGCATTGGGCTAAGTTTATTCAAAACAAAAGACTATAAAAGTCTTTCTCTAAATATTAATTATCGTCCATTCCTGGCTTGTCATCGTCGTCTCCAGAAAAACGACCATCATCCATTCCTGGTTTGTCATCGTCATCTCCAGAAGCGCGACCATCATCCATTCCTGGTTTGTCGTCGTCGTCTCCAGAAGCCCGACCATCATCCATTCCTGGCTTGTCATCGTCGT
>QIIH01000082.1 GCA_003229235.1 Flavobacteriales bacterium
TATATGGATCGAGGCCATTAATTACCAATTCACTGGCAGATGCCGAACTACGTGTTGTTAAAACATATACTCGATTTAAACCAAGACTGTTGAGCGCTGCGCCATTTCGATCTTGGTCTACAAATAGGTTTACCAAGCGATCTGGATCGTTGGCCTCTAACTGAGCTTGTAAATCGCTGTTCCATTGCTCGGTTGTAAATATCTCGCCGGTAAACTGCCCCGTAACCAGACTCGACAATGTTATTGCTGTAAAGACAGACCCTCCAGGATTGTATCTAAAATCGAGTACCAAGTCTGTTATTCCGCTTGCGGCAAAATTGCCAAATGCGGCGTTTAGATTTGTGTCAAAGTTTGCCGTAAAGCCATTGTACATTAAATACCCGATGTTTTGCCCTTCTACAGTGAGGGTCTCCGAGATAAATATTGGATTCTCTGTATATTCTTGTTTGTTTAAAGTGACATCATCGCCTGTTGGAATAACTTCTATACCATCGTAGGTTGCAAGCCCAATTGTATAGGTGTCGCCGCTAAAGAGGCTACGAAAGTTACTGTTGGTAATCTGAACACCATCTACCGTATTAAACACAATTCCTCTGCTAAGCCCTTGAGATTGTGCATCTGTGCCAGGTAAAACATAGCGTACATAGCCAAAAACGTTTTCTTCGCTCCCTGGATAGAATACCAAACCGTATTCCATACCATTGTTTTTAGTCACTCCTGCAAAAAGTTGCTCTAGCGCTATATAGTCGTCTACCAGAAAACTAAATTGATCTATTACATCTGGTTGGTATAATAGTGCATCAAAGATAGTTTCTGGCGAATCGAAAGCATTTACATAAGCACTCTTTTCTGAATCGTTTGCGAAGCGATTATTCGCTAAATCTGGCACATTGTCTTTATATAGATAGAAAGCATTAAGGCCGCTCCAAATAAACTCGTTTATGGTATCAGATGTATTTGGGATGTCGTCGTTGTCTTCACTGCAGGAAACATTAATAAATAGTAGGGACAAGGCAGCAAGGCACAAGGCAAATTTCTTCATCATTAATTTTTTATTGAATGTTGCATAAACCATGCCGAGTTATTCTATTTTTTAACTTCAAATAGCGGATAAATCGATAGTTTGAGGCCTATTTGTGCTAAATTAAACTTTTTTTGTAACAAAATATTATGTGGTTCGTCATAATTATAGAACGGCATATTACAGCTGCTAACCAACAAAAATGACAGAAGAGGAATTTGTAATAATTATTACCCCTTTTAAGGATAAGATTTATCGTCTTGCCAGACGAATCCTTGTGTCAACAGACGAAGCAGAAGATGCTGTACAAGAAGTTCTTTTAAAATTGTGGAAAGGAAGAGATCGCATCAAGAGTTATAAAAAACCGGAAGCATTTGCCATGACGATGACTAAAAATTATTGTCTGGATAGATTAAAATCTAAACAAGCCGGGCATTTAACGATAGTTCACAGTAGTTATACGGCCTCAAAAGAGCGTTTGCAAGATCAAATTGAAGCAAACGACGGAGTGTCAATTGTTTTTAAAATTATGGATACGCTCCCTGAACAGCAAAAACTTGTTTTACAATTGCGTGATGTAGAGCAATATGAGTTTAAAGAAATTGCGCAAATTTTAGAAATGAACGAAACCGCAATCAGGGTTGCCCTGAGCAGAGCACGAAAAACAATAAGAGAAGAATTAACAAAGCAATACAATTATGGAGTCAGTTAAACTAAAAACCCTGTTGAATTCTTATTTAGAAGGAACAACCACTTTGGCCCAAGAAAGCCAGTTGCGCAATTATTTTGCAATTACAGAAGTAGCGCCAGACTTAGCGCCATTTAAAGAAATGTTCGATGATTTTTCTAAAGTTGAAGCCGAGACCTATAATAAACCAGTTAGCATAAACAGACCTAACTTTTGGCAGAAGCCATGGCAATATGGGATCGCCGCCATCTTAGTAATTGGGGTAGGAGTTTCGCTCTTTATGTTGCCGGGTGATGGTTTATCAAGCGAAGAGCGCTTAGCAATAAAACAATACGAGGAGTTTAAAACGCATATGCAAATGATCTCCGGAGAATTAAATAACGGAATTGGGGAATTAGCTTACCTGAGTGAATTCGAAAAAGCTTCAGAACAGATTTTTAAATAAGAACATTCATTAAATTAAAACGTATAGAAAAATGAAAAAGTTAGTAATTATTATGTTGGCCATGACAATCACTGGGACCAGCTTTGCACAAGAAGATGTTTTTAGTAAATTTGAAGACAACTCAAAAGTAACGTCGTTTATAGCGACAGCAAAAATGTTCGAACTCATTAGAGGAATTGAGTACGATACAGACGATCCGGAAGCGCAAGCCTACAAGGATTTAATCGACAACATCGACAACATTCGAGTATTTGTTGCAGAAGACGCTGTTACAATGACCGATATGAACAGTACGGTAGCTAAATATTTGGCTAGCAACAAAAAGTTGACGCAGTTAATGCGTGTAAACAGTGACGGCAAGAAAGTTAGATTTTATTCTAAGGATGGCCAGAGTGACGGTTTTGTAAGCGAATTGTTGATGCATGTTACTGGTGATATCGATGGCAAACAAATGGCAGTGGTCATGAGCTTGACAGGAGATCTTAATTTGAATCAAATCTCTAAACTTACCAAAGATTTAAAGCTACCTGGTAGCGAAGAACTTAAGAACATCGATAAGAAAAACTAAAATTAAGAATGAAACTAGTCTATTACTTACTTTGGATTTCGCTCTTTGTAGTAACTCTTTTGAGTTGCAGCAAGGAGCGATCCTTACAACGCTATTTCGTGGATAAACAAGAGGACAACAATTTTGTAAAATTCGACCTGCCTGCAAGCATGATTCAGCAGGATAATGATTTTTTGAACCTCGAACAGAAAGAAGTTTTAGCTTCGGTTAGAAAATTAAACATTGTGGCCTTCCCAATAAAGGATGGCGATAGTTTAAAAACCGAATATACGGCCGAAAAAGAAATCTTTAAAAGCATTATTGATCAGGAGAAGTATCAAACTTTGATCAAATTTGGCTCACCCACTCAAGGGGCAACTCTAACGTATGTAGGCGAGTATGACGCGATCGATGAGCTTATTATTTTTGCTTCAGACGACGATAAAGGCTTTGTAATATTTAGGCTTACAGGCGACAAAATGGATCCTGAAAAGATGATTAATGTAATGAAGTCTGTAGAACGAGGCGATTTAGATTTGGCCGAATTTAATGGTTTCGGACAAATTTTTTCAAATGAAAGCGAATTCGACGACGACGACGAAATCGAGGATATTTGGGATGGGGACGAAGATTTGAGCGAAGAGCAAAAAAAGGATGTTGAGACCAAAATCGATTCGATCCTTCGCGAAATAGAAGACTAGTAATCTTATTAAACATGAGCAATGCTTGCTAAATTCCTGTATAGTTAGAAGGAGTTATAGCGAGCATTTCTTTTTTAATACCATCTGATACATCTAAGCCATTAATAAAACCTGCCATAGAATCTTGTGTAATCGCAGCGTTCGTTCTAGTTAAACCTTTAAGAGCTTCATAAGGGTTTGGATATCCTTCGCGTCTCAAAATTGTTTGAATAGCTTCTGCAACAACCGCCCAATTATCTTCGAGGTCTGCCTTAAACTTGGCTTCGTTAAGTAGCAATTTATCCAATCCTTTGCAAGTAGACGTAAATGCAATCATCGTGTGGGCGATAGGCACACCAATGTTTCTGAGTACCGTACTATCTGTGAGATCTCTTTGTAATCTACTCAGAGGTAACTTGGCAGATAAATGTTCGAATATTGCATTTGCAATACCCAAATTACCTTCTGAATTCTCAAAATCAATTGGGTTCACTTTATGAGGCATAGCCGACGAACCAACTTCGCCCTCTTTAATTTTTTGTTTAAAATATTCCATCGAAATATAAGTCCAGAAATCACGATCTAAATCTAGAATAATGGTGTTTATACGCTTTAAACAATCAAACAAAGCGGCCATATGGTCGTAATGCTCAATTTGAGTAGTAGGGAAGGAGTGATGCAGGCCTAATTTACCTTGTACAAACGATAGTGCAAATGCACGCCAATCTACTTCTGGGTACGCCACTTTATGTGCATTGAAATTTCCTGTAGCTCCGCCAAATTTGGCAGCGCTCTTTATGTCGTTAAGCAAGTTAAATTGTTCTGTTAAGCGCACTACATAAACCTCAATTTCTTTACCCAATCTCGTTGGAGATGCTGGCTGCCCATGGGTTCGCGCGAGCATAGGGATATGCGCCCATTCTTTGCTGTATGCTTCCAGTTGGTCTTTTAGCTGAAAGAACGCCGGTACGTAAACCTGGTTAATTGCATCTTTTAAAGAAAGTGGAATTGCAGTATTGTTAATGTCTTGAGAAGTTAATCCAAAGTGGATAAATTCCTTAAACTCTTGCAATCCAAGCAGATTAAACTGCTCTTTGATAAAATATTCGACTGCTTTTACATCGTGATTGGTGATGCCTTCAATTTCTTTGATACGGACTGCATCTTCTGAAGAAAAATCTTGATATAACTTACGCAAGCTTTCAAATTTACTAGTGTCAAAATTTGCTAATTGCGGCAACGGAATTTCACATAAAGCGATAAAGTATTCAACTTCTACCAGTACACGATATTTGATTAATGCTTCTTCTGAGAAAAAAGCAGAAAGCGAATTGGTTTTACTGGCGTATCGACCATCTATAGGCGAAATGGCTTTAAGTGCGTGCAAATTCATAGGAAAAATTTAAAGGGCAAAGATACTCAGAAAAATGCGCATTTTAGTGCTCAATTGTACGGCTTTTGTTTTTTGCGTTTCTCGATTTTGGCCAAGAATTGTCTCGCTCTTGCCTTAAATGCTGCGCTGTGATTGTTATAACCTTCTTTAAGAATAGTTTCGAGTTCTGGATGAATCCAATCAAACTCGGTTCCTAAGGCATAAAGAGAAGAGATCGAATACGCTTTACAGGCCACCTTTTGGTCTGTTATAAGCCAATCGAAACAATTTGTTGTTATTTGTTCTTTGTGCTTTTGACTTAGCACTTTTTTAATTTCTGAAGTTTTATTTTTATAAAATTCGTGAATAATTATTTCGCATATCTTGGCCATAGGGCGCAAAGACTGATCTCTTGTAATATGTTCTAATTGATTGCAAAAGCGGTCTATCTCTGGATACACAAGACTTAAATCGTCTTTAACAACAATCTCTAAAATCCAGCTAGCTTTATAAGAAATGTCATTCTTTAGATCGTAGCAAAAATCTAGCAAATCAGAAAAGGTTTCGGGATTATCAAGTACCCAGTTGGCCACTTCTAAGCGGGTTTTATGATAGGCTCTGGCATAATTTAACTTTTCTTCTAAGATTGCTCTTTTCAAAATTTTGTACTTTTCCACTCAAAGCTACTAAATTATGGTTTGGGTAAAAAAATTCTTGATTTTCGCATTGATTAGTTTTGTGGTCATGCAGTTTTTTAGAATAGACAAGAATAAGGCAGAAGGCGACTATGTTCAAGCCTTTTTAGCCGAAACAAATCCATCGGATGAGGTTATGTATGTGCTAAAAACCTCTTGTTTCGATTGTCATAGCAATAACACAAACTATCCTTGGTATGCAGAGATTGCGCCAGTGTCTTATTGGTTAGACGATCATATTCGTCATGGTAAAGGAGATTTAAACTTTTCTGATTGGGAAGATCATAAAATGGAAGAAGTGATAGAGATGCTAGAAAAGGGCGAAATGCCTTTAGACTCATATACTTGGGTTCACAGAGACGCTATTTTAAGCGAAGATCAAAAAAGCGCTTTTTACGACTGGGTTAAACAATATCGAGCTATGCTCGCTTTAGGAGATTTACCACAATAGAAATAAGTAGCTAGTAACTAGGAGCTAGTAAATAGTAGTGAAAAGTGAAAAGTGAAAAGTGAAAAGTGGAAAGTGAAAAGTGAAAAGCACACGACTTAACGACTAAACGCATCAACAATTAAACGTTTCAACTGTTAATACTCAATACTCAATACTCAATACTCAAGACTTAGGACATAAGACTTAGGACTAATCAGTAACTAGTAGCAAGTAAATAGTAGTGAAAAGTGAAAAGTGAAAAGTGAAAAGTGAAAAGTGAAAAGTGAAAAGTGAAAAGTGAAAAGTGAAAAGTGAAAAGTGAAAAGTGGGAAAGTGGAAAGTGGAAAGTGGAAAGTGGAAAGTGAAAAAAAAAAGTACACAACTCAACGATTAAACGCATCAACAATTAAACGATTCAACGGTTTTTCTCAATACTCAATACTCAATACTTAGGAGCTAGTAGCTAGTAGCTAGTAACAAGTAATCAGAAATTGGAAATTAGAAATTACTTCAATTAAACGCATCAACAGTTAGACGATTCAACTGTTTATTCTCAAGATTTAGTAAGACTAATGAGTGGTTAGTAGTTTGTTTAATTACCCCGTTGCACTGTACTATAGTTTAATTATCTTTTTCACTAGAGTAGAGGAGTCACTATAAATTTTGAATACGTATATACCTTTTTGTAAATCAGAGATATCAATATTATTAAAATTCTCAGAAATGGATTTCACTTTTTTTCCTAGCAAATCGTAGACATCAATTTTTTGGATAATAGCACTATTTTCAATGGTAATAAAGCTTGTAGCAGGGTTTGGGTAAATAGTTAACTTAGTAAGTTCGTTTTCGTCAACCCCTAAAATTGTTAAGTTTTCATACCAAGCAATAGTATCATCATTTTGAGAAGCAGACAGCACATCCATATCGCCATCGTTATCAATGTCACTGGAATATACACTGGTTGCAAAAGTTAATGTGTTTATTATAGTTTGCTTTGGTCCAAAATTCCCCAAACCATCTAAGTTTTCACACCACCCAACCTCAGAGGTATTTTCTATAGACGATGGCGTAGCGGTATATAGAACATCGTTATCTCCGTCGTTGTCTATATCTATTGCGTACAGAGAAAATGATGTAATAAGATCAGTTGCAATTACACGTTCCACACCAAAATTACCTAACCCATCTAAGTTTTCGTACCATACCACTCGTGTATTACTTGGTATGGCTAGTACATCTAAATCGGTATCTCCGTCCATATCAATTGCAAAAACAGAAGATGTAGAAGTGGGTATTGTAACAGGAGCAATAGGTATTGGCGCACTAAAAGTACCTAAACCATCTAAGTTTTCGAACCAATAAACAATAACAGAACCTGTGGCAGATGCAACTAAATCAAAGTCTCCGTCATTATCTATATCTGCTGCAAAAACAGATCTGCCATTAGAAACCGTTGTAACAAGTTGTTGTGGCCCAAAGTTTCCTAATCCATCATTTTCAAACCAAGAAATAATGTTGTCTGTAGTCGAGGCACAAACAACATCCAAATCACCATCATTATCGATGTCTATGGCTTTAGCATCAAAAGGGCCATTTAAGGAGGAAGAAATGATTTTTTGACCACTAAAAGTGCCTAACCCATCTAAATTTTCGTACCACGCCAAACGATCTAATGATAAAGAAGTCGCTAGAACGTCAATATCACCGTCGTTATCTAAATCTGCTGCACGAACAGAATGTGATTCCTG
>QIIH01000134.1 GCA_003229235.1 Flavobacteriales bacterium
AGTCAATAGTCAATAGTCAATAGTCAATAGTCAATACTACTTGTGGTGATAAGGTTCATTTTTTAAAATTGTAAAAGCACGATACAATTGCTCGGTAAAAAATGGTCGAATCATTTGATGTGAAAAGGTCATTTTTGACATGGATAACTTGCCTTGAGCTATATTATAAACTTTAGGACTAAAGCCATAGGGCCCGCCTACGGCGAATACTAATCGTTTTACTCCGCTGTTAAGTTGCTTCTGGATTAACTCAGAGAAGCCAACAGAGTTGTATTGCTTGCCGTTTTCGTCTAATAGCATCAAATAGTCGGTAGGTTTAAGCTTAGATAATAAAACATCTCCTTCCTTCTCTTTCTGCTGAATTTGACTCATATTTTTAACGCCTTTAATATCTGGAATTACTTCAATGGAGAACTTAATATAATGATTAAGGCGCTTGGCATAAACTTGAGTAAGCTCATTAATGAGTTTATCGTCTGTTTTTCCTATTACAATCAAGTTGATTTGCATAAAGTAAAAGTAGTATTTTAGCCACTTCGAATATATTTTGATTCTTAAAATATTTCAAAATTATGGGAAAGCATAACTTTTGAGCTGGCTTCCGATCGAGTTCGAAGCTCTTAGTTAAGTATACATTTTTTTTTGCATAAATTGCGTCTTATGATTTCTCAAAAAGCTTTTGATAAAGAAATAGATCTTATTATAAGTAACGCCATTCGTGAGGACGTAGGTGATGGAGATCACAGCTCATTGGCCTGTATTCCGGAAGATGCAACTGGTAAGGCAAAATTGCTTGTCAAAGACGAGGGTCTAATTGCAGGAGTTGAGTTTGCTCGCCGAGTTTTTGATTATGTCGATCCAGGTTTAACCATGGAAGTGAAAATACCTGAAGGCAGCCATGTAAAATATGGTGATATAGTTTACTATGTTTCTGGAAGCTCTCAATCTATTTTAAAAGCCGAACGGCTAGTTCTCAACGCCATGCAGCGAATGAGTGCTATAGCTACTAAAACTAAGACGTACGTAGATTTATTGGAGGGAACAGGTACAAAAATTTTAGATACACGTAAGACAACCCCAGGGATTCGTGCTTTAGAAAAGTGGGCTGTAAAAATTGGAGGAGGAGAAAATCATCGCTTCGCGCTGTACGATATGATTATGCTTAAAGATAATCATATCGACTTTTGCGGAGGCATTATTAAGGCTATAGAAACTACCAAGGCCTATCTTAAAGAAAATCGAGTTAATTTAAAGATTATTGTGGAGGCTCGTAGTTTAGATGAAATTAAAGAGATATTGCAAACAGAAGGGGTTTACAGAATATTAATAGACAACTTTAATTACGAAGACACACGCAAGGCTGTTGCTCTTATAGGTGACAAATGCCTCACTGAATCAAGTGGGGGTATAACTCTCGATACCGTTCGAAAGTATGCAGAATGCGGTGTAGATTATATTTCTAGCGGAGCTTTAACACATTCGGTTTATAATTTAGACTTAAGCCTCAAAGCAGTATGAATAATATAGAGGAAAAGCTGCGAAAATGGCCTGTTTCTAAACAATGTATAGGATTGTGCGAAAGCATAATTCTGCCAGGGTTCCAAGGACTTTCTCTTTACATCCTTCTGAAAACTTATTTTATCGGGATTGTTAAGGGCACTTTCTCAAGTAGGGCAGGATCAATTGCTTTTAGCTTTTTTATGGCCTTGTTTCCGTTTTTACTCATATTGCTGAACATGATTCCTTATGTTCCTATCGATAATTTTCAAGAACGCTTTTTAAAGTACTTAGGCGAATTGTTACCACAATCTACCCATGACTATTTTTTTCCGATCATAGAGGATATTGCGGGTAATCCTCGTGGGGGGCTGTTATCGGTGGTGTTTTTGCTTACTTTGTTTTTAATGACAAATGGAGTAAATGCAATTTTTAGCGGATTTGAATATTCCTTTCATGTAAAGATTAATCGAAGTTTTTTTAAACAATATTTTGTAGCCTTAGTGGTTTCTGTTTTTTTTGCATTGTTGTTAATTTTAACAGTAGTAGCTGGGGTATACAGCGAATATTTAATAACCAGTTTAAGAGAAAGCGATTATATCTCTAACGACCTATTCTGGTTAAAGACTGCACGCTATTCGATTTTTGTGATAATGATTTATATGATAGTTGCAGTATTGTACTATTTTGGTATAAAAGACAATAAAAGCTCGCGCTTTTTCTCGATTGGAGCTCTAGTTTCGACTCTGTTATTTTTGCTCACCACCTTCTTTTTTGGGATGTATATTGACAATTTTAACAGCTATAATGAGTTATATGGGTCAATAGGGGCTCTTTTAATTATGATGTTATATATTTGGATTAATTCGAATTTGCTCTTGTTGGGCTTCGAACTAAACGCATCTATCAAGATTTTAAAAAGTAAACACTAATTTCAATTAAATAAGAATGAAAAAACTAGTAATAATACTAATCACCGTGCTTACAGTTGGTGTGACTTATGCTCAAAGTGGACAAACCGAAGTTGGTGAGGTTATGCTTCCAAATTCGATGCAAGCAGGGGGAACAGATTTAATTCTTAATGGAGCGGGAATCAGAAAAAAGGCAATGGTTCTTAAGTTGTATTCTGGCGGATTGTACCTGACCGAGAAATCTAACGACCAAAATGGGATAATCAATGCCGATAAGGCCATGGTAATAAAGCTTGTTATTACGTCTAGTTTTGTTTCTAGCGAGGCAATGATTGATGCTATTCGTGATGGATTTGATGCTTCTATGAACGGGAACACCACATCTTTGAAGTCTGAAATCGATAAATTCATCACTTTTTTTAGCGACGAAATTGTAGAAGACGATACTTTTGATATCACGTATCAACCAGGAAAAGGCGTAGTAGCCTATAAAAACGATAATGAACTTGGAGTTATAACAGGTATGGCATTTAAAAAAGCATTATTTGGAATCTGGCTTGGAGACGATCCGGCAGATAAAAAACTTAAAAAAGGAATGCTAGGAAAGTAGGAATCACTTCTTTCGCGAAACAATATTTACGTACTTTTAAGGCTGTCAATTTAACGACAGCCTTTTTTGTTTCTTGTACTTTATAGACGTCATATTACCCATCCCAATCAAACAGGCATTTACCTATTCGGTGAATGCTCACGAGGCTCATTTTTTAAGCCCAGGTTTTCGTGTTGCGGTTCCTTTTGGTAAGTCCAAAATTTACACCGGGATAGTTTCGGCCGTGCATCAAATTCCGCCGCAAGGCTACGAAACAAAAGAAATAGACCAAATATTAGACGAGTATCCAATTGTCACAGAAGCGCAATTAACGCATTGGCAATGGATTGCATCTTATTATATGTGCGCTATAGGCGAGGTTGTTAGAGCAGGGCTTCCAGGAGCCTTTTTGTTGGAAAGCGAAACCTTGCTTATCAAAATCCCCGATTCAAGAGCGCAAGACGATGGTTTAACAGAAGACGAGTTTACACTATATGAGGCTATAGAACATCGCTCTCAATTGACGATTAACGATGTGCGCTCGTTGCTTGATAAGCAAAATGTCATGAGTGTAGTTAAGAGTTTGATTAACAAGAAATTAATCGGAATTCAGGAAACAATTTATGAGCAATATATCCCAAAGAAAATTACTTTGGTTAGTCTGGCTTCTCAATTTAAAGAAGAAACTCAATTAAGAGACTTATTAGATCAAATGAACAGAGCTCCAAAACAAAAGGAGCTTTTAATGCATTTATTTATGTTAGAGGCAGTAAGCGATCAAGCTGTAACGACAAAAGCCTTGCTGGAGAAATCACAAGGTAATTCGAACGTTCTTAAAGCTTTGGTCGATAAAGGAATAATTGTAAAAAAATCTATGCAAATCGATCGGATCGATTATGCGGGAGCTCCGGGAGAAGATTCTCAAAATTTAAACCCATCTCAGCTAGATGCGCTCAGGCAAATCAAAGACCATTTTAATCAAAATCAAATTGTATTGTTACATGGTGTTACTTCTAGCGGAAAAACTGAGGTATACGTAAAACTGATTGAGGAGGCCCTAAATAAGGGACAACAAGTGTTGTATATGCTGCCAGAAATTGCGCTAACAACGCAGCTAATATCAAGGCTTCAGGTATACTTTGGTGAGCGTGTGTCTGTATATCATTCGCGGTATTCTGTACATGAGCGAATCGAGGTATGGAACAATGTATTGCAGAACAAGCCTAAGGCGCAACTAATTGTTGGAGCCAGATCTTCTCTGTTTTTGCCATTCGCCAATTTAGGCCTTTGTATAGTAGACGAAGAGCACGAACCTTCCTTTAAACAGTATAATCCGTCTCCTAGATATCACGCAAGAGATGCGGTGATTATGTTGGCTATTCAGACGAATGCCAAGGTACTTTTGGGCTCAGCTACGCCTTCTTTGGAGAGTTATTATAACGCAAAGCAGGGCAAATACGGATTGGTCGAGCTAAAAGAGCGCTATGGCAATGTTTTAATGCCAGAAATATCACTGGTCGATCTTAAAGAAAAACAGCGCAAAAAGCGTATGAAGGGTCATTTTTCGGATACGCTAAAAGAGGCCATAGAAGAGACGCTACAGAATAACGAACAAGTAATTCTGTTCCAAAATAGGCGTGGATTTTCTCCCATTGTTGAATGTACTACCTGCGGAACGGCTCCACAATGTCCAAACTGTGATGTGAGTTTAACGTATCACAAACATAAAGATCAGCTGCGTTGTCACTATTGTGGTTATAATATGGCTATGACGATAGATTGTTTAGCTTGTGGAAGCCCAACACTGGATCCCAAGGGTTTTGGGACAGAACAAATAGAAATCGAAGCAAAAGAGCTGTTTCCTGATGTGGCCATTGCTCGTATGGATCAAGATACAATGCGAGCAAAACATGCTCATGCCAAGCTCATTGAGTCTTTCGAAAGAGAAGAAATAAAGATTTTAATCGGAACACAAATGCTTGCCAAAGGACTAGACTTCAGAAAAGTAGGTCTCGTTGGGGTTTTAAAGGCAGATTCACTACTAAATTTTCCAGACTTTAGAGCGTTCGAGCGCAGTTTTCAGTTATTATCACAAGTTGCCGGTAGGGCAGGGCGTACTCAAAAGCGTGGATTGGTGCTAATTCAGACGTATAATCCTTATCATCAGATCTTGCAGCAGGTTAGCGAACATAATTTTGAGGCAATGTATGAGCAAGAGCTAGAAGATCGATATCAATTTAAATATTCTCCGTATCACAGGAGTATTCGCTGTACGTTTAAACACAGAAATTTAAATACACTTAAGAAAGGAAGCTATTGGTTTGCTAAAGCCCTGGAGCAGGTATTTGGCTCGGCCGTTTTAGGACCAGAAGCTCCACCGGTAGGGCGAATTCGCAATGAATACATCGCAAATGTGTTGCTTAAAATTGGTCCGAATCAATCTTTAAACAAATCAAAACAAAGCGTATTAAAAGTGCAACGCAGTTTTATGGCGATTAAAGAATTTGCTAGAATCAAAATTACCTTAGATGTTGACCCGTATTAGGCCTTCATTGAAGCTGTAAGCGCTTCTACTAGTTGAGTCTTTTTGTTGCGGCTTAATGGCAACTGATCATTGTCTATCTCAATTACTTTACTGTTGTAGCGTTCTACTTTGTCCAGATTCACAATATAAGATTTATGAATTCTTAAAAAGCGATCGGCAGGTAGCA
>QIIH01000248.1 GCA_003229235.1 Flavobacteriales bacterium
AAGTATATGCTTTTAGACCAAGCTTCTGTTACGGGTACCGCCAATATTGTAATGGCAGCTGTTCTGGCCAAAGGAACAACTTCAATTTATAATGCCGCTTGCGAACCTTATATACAGCAATTATGTAAGATGCTCAATTCGATGGGCGCTAATATTAGTGGCATAGGTTCTAATTTATTAATTATAGAAGGGGTACAATCTTTAGGGGGTTGTAAACATCGAGTTTTACCTGATATGATCGAGATTGGTAGCTGGATTGGCTTAGCGGCTATGACACGTAGTGAGCTGACAATAAAGGATGTGAGTTGGGAAAATTTGGGCCTTATCCCGAATACTTTTAGAAAACTCGGAATTAAACTTGAAAAAAGAGGGGACGATATTTTTATTCCGTCGCAGGAATCATACGAGATTCAAGGCTATATAGACGGTTCTATTTTAACTGTTTCTGATGCACCTTGGCCCGGTTTTACTCCAGATTTGTTGAGTATTGTTTTAGTGGTATGTACGCAAGCCAAAGGAAGCGTACTGATTCATCAAAAAATGTTCGAAAGCCGTTTGTTCTTCGTTGATAAACTGATAGATATGGGGGCGAAAATTATTTTATGTGACCCACACAGAGCAACTGTAATTGGTCACGATTTTGAATCTCATTTAAAGGCTACTACCATGGTATCGCCAGATATCAGGGCTGGAATTTCTTTATTAATTGCGGCCTTGTCTGCGCAAGGAACCAGTATTATTCATAATATTGAGCAGATTGACCGTGGTTATGAAAACATAGACGAACGCTTGCGTGCGATAGGAGCAAAGATTACCCGTATTTAATATTAACTAAGTTGCCTTCTTATTTTTGTTGATTTCGTCTTGTAGTTTACGACGAATCTGTTGTTCTCGTTCAAGGGAGCGACTGCGATGACCCTCAAATTCTCCTTCGATTTCTGACAACCTGTCTTGGGCATCTTTAGTGATCGTATTACTATTTTTAAATCTGTATATAAAAAATAATAGCAGGGCTAATAATGCTCCAATAACACTCCACATAATAGTGTTATAAGCTCCTTTTGTAGTTTGTATTCCAAACAAACTCATGTTGTTTTCTGCAGTTTTTGAACTTTTTAGGGTATCGTTGGTTTTTGCCAAACTTTCCCGAGACTGCGAAAGTTCAGTTTCTAGAGATCCTACCGTACTTTCTAAACTATTAATTGTTGCTTTAAGCTCTCCAATAGTGTCGTTTACATTTTTTTGGAGTCGATCAATTTTATATCGTTTAACAACTTTGTAATCTTGGTATCTATTAGAGTTATCAATTATGTCAACAAAGTGCTCGTCAAGAGTAGAAGGCGTAGATTGCCCAATTATTGGTGTAATCACAAACAGACTTAGGAAGCAGAAAATTTTAAAGATTCTAATCATAACTCAGGTGTTAGAGACCGTAAAAATACAGGAACTCTTATAAATGTGTCATATTTATGACAATATTTTACAAGATTCCTAATGATTTGCGGTAATCCCTCAAGCAACTTGTGGTGCTGTTTTGTGTACCACGCACTGTAAAGCACCAGAAGGACATCGCCTTACTTGCTTTGCAATTCGTTGTGTTCCTGCAGCGTCTAAATCGATCCATGGGATAATTGCTGTCCTAAAAACTTGAGACAAACCATTAGCACATTTTTCTGCATGCATACATTTTCTGGGGTTAAAAGTCACTGTGATCTCCTCATTAGAGAATACATTCTTCTTAGTTTCCATGGGGCTGTTATTTACGGGGGTAGGTTGTAAGAATTTTAATATTATATCGATAAATATATGAAAAAATACGACAAAACACATTTTAGGAAGTAAAATCCTACAAATATTTAATTCAAATGCCATTTCTTGCCTTTCAATTTATACAAAAATTAACACCTTCTATTTTGTTAATGAGTAACTTCGCCTACGTTAACACTCAAAAAATAAAAGAATGAAAAATGTAGTACTTGTTTTAGCCTTATTAATAGGCTGTGCAGGATGGGCTCAGGTAAATACACCGGCTTCTAGTCCTTCACAAAAAGTTGAACAAAAAGTTGGTCTTACAGATGTAACTTTAGAATATTCACGACCAAATATGCGTGGTAGAACAATCTTTGGAGATTTAGTTCCTTACGGAAAAGTATGGCGTACAGGTGCCAATGCTAATACAAAAATCACCTTTGGTGATGATGTAATGGTAGGTGGTAAAACGTTAAAAGCTGGATCTTATGCAATTTATACTATCCCAAATAAGGATTCTTGGGAGATATTGTTTTACAGCGATGCCAATAACGGGGGAGTTCCTCAAAATTGGGATGATGCAAAAGTTGCTGCCAAAGTAAGCGCACAAGTGTATCCTATGCCAATAGCTATAGAGTCTTTTACAATTACTTTTGATGATCTTACTAGCAATAGTGCTAACATAGGTATCCTTTGGGAAAATGTTTATGTGAGTGCAACTTTCGAAGTGCCAACAGATAAAATTGTAATGGCTAGCATCGACGGGACTATGAGTGGTCCTGGTGCAAACGATTACTATTCTTCTGCTGTTTATTACCTAGAAGAAGGTAAGGACATGAACAAGGCCAAAGAATGGATAGATAAATCGATCGAAATGAGCGAGATTGAGCGATTTTGGATGTTCCGTCAAAAATCTTTGATTTACGCTAAGTCTGGTGATAAAAAAGGAGCCATTGTAGCTGCTAAAAAGTCGTTAAAATTGGCAGAAAAGGCTGCTAACAGCGATTATGTTGCGTTAAATAAGAAGTCTCTCAAAGAATGGGGCGCTTTGTAAGCTAAAAATAATGCAAGTCTATCTTGTTAGGCCTACCCTCGGGTAGGCCTTTTTTTATTTTTTAAATCGTTGTATCAATATTGCGATTCCCATTACTATTGCACATCCTAGTACATTCAGCCATAAATATGGAATTAGGTCTTGCCACCATATAAAAATAATAATTGCCTGTGTGATAATTGCCGCGATAAACACCGCATTGCTCTTTACATACTTTACAAAGAAAGCGAGCAAAAAGATACCTAAAACGTTTCCATAAAAGATAGAGCCAATAATATTCACTAGCTGAATCAGGTTGTCGAATAGATCGGCAACACAGGCAAGTAAAATTGCTAGCGCCCCCCAAAGAACAGTAAACCACTTAGATTTGCGTACATAGTGCTCTTCGCTATAGTTTTGGCGGTCTTTTCTTTTATATAAATCTATGGTTGTTGTGGTTGCAAGAGCATTGAGTTCTGAAGCTGTAGAGGACATTGCGGCACTCAAAATTACCGCCAACAATAAGCCTATTAAACCACGCGGTAAATTATTCAGAATAAAATGAATAAATACGTAGTCTTTGTCGTTAGTTTTTGCTCCTGAATCTGCTTTTTCTATAAGTTCAACCGCTTTGGATCGAATTTCTTTGTCCTGTACTAATAATGATTTAATTTCTGCTTTTGCGGCATCTTGAGAAGCACCTACTTCTTTAGATGGATAGGCTAATTGTAATTTGTTAAGTTGTGCTTCTATCTGGTCTTGCTCCAATTCTAATTGCTCGAAATCACTTGCATACTGGCTTTCCATAACCGTTTGAACGTTTGTGGGATTAAAGTGCACGGGAGCATCATTAAACTGATAAAACACAAAAACCATGATTCCTACCAGTAGAATAAAAAACTGCATCGGCACTTTTAAAAGCCCGTTGAATATCATCCCTAATTGGCTTTGTTTAATGTTTTTTCCGCTTAAATAACGCTGTACCTGACTTTGGTCGGTTCCAAAGTAAGAAAGAGACAAAAAAGTACCACCAATGAGGCCACTCCATATAGTATAGCGATTCTCAAAGTCGAAAGAAAAATCTAAAACATCCATTTTACCACTCGCGCCCGCAATTTCAAGTGCCTTGGTAAAGGTGATTCCTTCGGGTAAATAGCTAATAATAATAAAGAACGCAGTAAACATTCCCCCAAATATTACTGCCATTTGTTGCTTTTGTGTTACACTTACCGCTTTGGTTCCGCCGCTAACAGTATAGGCAATAACTAGGGTTCCAATAATTATATTTAAGGTAATTAGATCCCAGCCTAGTACGGCCGAAAGAATAATGGAGGGCGCAAAAATGGTAATTCCTGCAGCCAACCCTCGCTGAATTAAAAATAAGAAAGCAGTTAAAGTTCTGGTCTTTCCGTCAAAACGCTGTTCTAGATATTCGTAGGCTGTATACACCTTTAATTTATGGTATAAGGGAATAAATACCATACAAATAACAATCATAGCAACAGGAACGCCCAAATAGAACTGCGCAAAGCCCATACCATCGTGAAAGGCTTGCCCTGGTGTAGATAAAAATGTAATTGCACTGGCTTGAGTGGCCATTACACTAATTCCAACGGTCCACCACCGCGAATCTCCTCCTTTTAAATAATCGGCAACTTTTTTATTTTCACGTGTCTTCCACGCTCCGTAAATAACAATAAACAGCAGGGTAGCGACTAATACCAACCAGTCTTCTATATGTAGTGTATTCATCTAATTAAAGGTGTTCATTACTAAATAAAACAACAATACATAAATAGCATTAGCCACTAAAATTATAGTATACCATTTATTCCACTTGGTAGATTTGTCCATTATTTACCGATTGATAAAAGGTTAGCAAAAAGTCTGTACGCTCCAGGAACTCCTGCAGGGAGCTCTCTAAAAAAGCTGATCCCTGTATAAATATAATGGCCTTTCCCATGAGAAGCCACTAATAAGGAACCATCGCTAGGGTCGGCCCCAGTATCGTTCATAGACAAGATTGCAGCATATTTGTCGTCCCATTCGCTAGGAAAATATAGACCGCGTTCTTGTACCCAGCCATCAAAATCGGCTTGGGTTATTTTATTTGGCGAATTAAGCACTTGATGTTTTGGCTTAAGCACTCTTACCGCGGCAAACTCATCTGTTACTCTTTCCCTAGAAAGGGTAATAGGGTATGGAGAGAAGGTTTGTGTAACCAACCTACGGCTGGTGTTGTATTGCAATAATACGGTTCCGCCATTGGCTACGTAGGTATTAATTTGTTCTTGTTTAAACTGTAAGTCACTAAGTACATTATAAGCCCGAATTCCAAACACTAAGGCGTCAAAATCATTTAAATATTCGGCATTAATTTGGTCTGTTGTTAAAACAACTACTTCGTAGCCTATTTGACGTAAACTCTCTGGAATAGCATCTCCAGCACCATCAACGTAGGCAATGCGTGTACCTTTTTTAGCAATATTTAGTTTTACAACTTTGGCTTTAGAAGTAACAAGCACATTCTGATATGGAATATGATCGTAATCTATTGCAATTAGTTCTTTCTCGTACGATTTTCCTTCGACTATAACTCTTGGCTCGATATAGCCTTCACTTTGATGTTTAGGCGGTGTCACCTGTATCATAAAGGTTTTAGTCTCTCCTTGATTGTCTAATCTAAATTCGGTAGATGGCGGGTTTGCCGCCCATCCAGCTGGTAATGCTAGCGTGAGTGTGCCGGCCACATTGTCTTTACCCGCTCTCACAGAAACAGGAACCGATATTGGGCTGTTGTCAGAAAAAATAAGAACCTTGTCTTTAATAGCGGTAGTTATCTCTGGTAATACATCGAATGGTTGGTATA
>QIIH01000102.1 GCA_003229235.1 Flavobacteriales bacterium
TGATAAAATAAATTTATATGATTAAGCGATACTGGAATAAAGGCAAAAAACAAAAGCGAATCTTACTGCTGTCAGGGTTCGTAGCCTTGCTATTATTATTCTTTTTGCGAGACGATTACCAGCCTTTATTATTGTTTTTACGCCGATATGTATTTTTAATACTCGTTGGTGGTGTTTTTACAGTCTTTATGTTTTCACGCTTTAGACGAAGTGTAAGTTCTGGTAAACGCGTATTGTACTTGCTAGGTATTGTTGGATTTTTTGTTGGGCTATGGTTCGTTGGTTGGCAGTTAGAACTCTATAAGTTTATGCAAAGTTATAATGTGTATTCCGATCTTAATAAAATCGAAATTCACGAGCTACCACTTACACAAAACGAACGAATTCAGCCGTTTAATAATATAGTTACTATGGCCTACGAATCTATAGGTGAGACCCAAGAAGTTTCGCTCCCACAATTGGTGCGGGTAGATGGTATAAACCAATGGACTATGGCGGTGCAGCCTGCCAAAGAATATATGTGGCAGCGCCTTAACGACAATACAGAAGAGATCTTTACGGTAGACAGTACTACTCCATTCCCGAGATTCTCAGACGATAATCGTGTATCTATTACATTCTCAATTGGAGAATCGCTTGCATTTAGCCGCAACACTAACAATGCCGTTATACAACGTTTTAATTTTTTCCAGCTCTTTACCCATCAGCCCAGTGATGTTTTTTATATGAAAGACGACGACGGTAAATGGGTACAGGTGGTTAATTTAATTAAGTGGAAAGGGTTCTTTTTCCCGTATCCTACTTATGGAGGGGTAATGGTTATAGATCCTGGAGTACATGATATCACAGACTATTTAGAACGAATTAGCATTGGAAAAGGAACGTATATTCCGCCAGACGAAATACAGAACTACCCATTTTTGCAGAAGCAAAATACTGTGGCAGAAGAAGTATCACGTTTGCAAGCTCAAAGCCTACAATTTTTAGGAGGATTTACCGATCCACTACCGTGGAATATGGAGACGGCAGTTAAAATTCCACACTTAACCGACGACCAAAACCAGCAACCCTTTGTAACCGACTTTAACTTTGAAGGCATGCGAGAAGTAGGTGGGTTTGATGGCTTGTATCATTGGTTTGGATTAGAACCCATAGGCGATGAAAGAACAAGCCTATCGTTTAGCGTGCTTATCCCTGCCGACGGAACAGATGTGTTATATTATTACAACCATGCCGCTAAAAAAGAAGGAATGGCGGGAGTTTCGGCTATGCCGCTCAAAGTAATAGAATCTCGGAAAGAATACGATTGGTCTGTAAACAAACCTGTTGAATTTAGACCCTTTGTAAAAGATATTGGAGGGCGTAAACGCTTATTTGTACTCTCTACAGTCGCCGCGTCTCGTGAAGGTAGCAGCAAGTTTGACGGAGCTGCAACCCCAGATTTGGCTTTAATTGATGTTCAATACAGAGATGTTGTTTGGATTGACGCCAAGCGACCTTCTACTTGGACACAAGCTATTATCGATCAGTTAGGAGATACATGGAAGGCCAGCGAAAACTTATCGGACGAAGACCTAAAACCCAAGACAGATTTAGATCTCGAAACCAATGAGCTTGAAGAAGTAATTCCAGCAGTTATAGACACAGTTTCTGAGGTAATTGACACGGTGATAGAAATGGATAGTATTGAAAATTGACTATTGACTATTGACTATTGACTATTGACTATTGACTATTGATAATTGATAATAAATAGTTTAACTGTTGAAACGTTTAATTGAACGTGTTCTAATTACTTGTTACCTCAGCTAGCGCGAGCGTCTCGCTCGTGCTAACAAACACGTTGAAACACAATAACTCCAGCTAGCGCGAGCGTCCCGCTCGTGCTAACAAACACGTTGAAACACAATAACTCCAGCTAGCGCGAGCGTCCCGCTCGTGCTAACAACATATTGAAATACAATTATTCACCCCAGAAAACCAATGTCATCAATTGCAATTACCACATCTAATTCTGCATAATTTCGAGCACTACTATACTTCCAATCCCATGCATGTGTTACAAATCCAGCTTTAACAGGATTGTTATGAATGTAGGTTATCTTTTGCTTTATTACTTTGGAACTCCAAAGTTCTATTGGGTTATTGTTTTGTTGCCAAAATTGAAAGTTACTTACATTAGAATTTTGCTTTCCTGCCCTTTTAAACATTGTTAACATCCACTTCTTTCTACTTTCTTGTGGGTTATCAAAAATTGTATTTAAAAGTCTTTTAGAGGTGTATCCTTTGAAGTCCCGCATAAATTCCGAAGGACTTTCATTCTTGGATTTAAACAACAAATGAACATGGCTAGGCATGATACAATATGCGAATAATGAAATTGCTTTATGACTTCTACAATATTCTAAACTATTTGAAATAACCGCACAATACGCCTCTCGTACAAATACATCAATCCAATAAACCGTTGCAAAAGAGACAAAATAGGCTCCTGCTGGATTATGAAATTTATATTTCCTGCTCATAGTTATAAAACTACAAAGCCAAAATATAAATAACTAATTGTAGTTGTCTGTATTCATAAATTAAAGATATGTTGTAGTGGTATAGTTTTGCGGCTAATTGTTAATATTGGCACGAGCGAGACGCTCGCGCCAGCGACAGGAATGCACGAGCGAGACGCTAGCGCCAGCAACGAAATAAACTGTTTAATCGTTTAACTGTTAAAACGTTTAATCGAACGTGCTTCTTGCTACTAACTACTAATTACTTTTTACTAGCTACTAATTACCTCTGCTCGCGCCAGCAACGGCTACTGATTACTAATTTGTCCTTAGTCTTGAAAAATCAGAATTTACCTTCTACAAAAAGAAATTCCAAACCAATCCAAAACGTACTACCGCATCGCGATACGGGTTTTGTGGGTCAGAAAAATACTCGTTGGTAGAAGAAAACAACGAGTTTACATGCTCAAACTTAATAAAGATTCGTGTTTGCTTCACCTTCGCATTAAAAAACAAATCGATTAATGGGAAACCTCCAAACTCTTGATCTCTCTGTACATAAAATTCGGCTAAGACAGGATCATAGCGGTTCATCTGGTATTCGGTAAAATACTTAAAGGTTACTCCTGTCTGAACTTTAAGCGCCTTATTAAACCATTCATCCATATAAAAGAGAGAGTTACGGGTAACAAACTCTGGCACTTTAAACACACCGTCGCCATCTATCGCTTTTTGATACATGATGGTATTGTTTAGCCCAAATTTTTTATATCTAAACTCCTTAAACACCGTCGCTTTAAAATAATCTACACGGCCGTTAAACTGGAATGGCTTTGGGGTAGTTACCTCTAGCCCAGCCTCGGTTGTAGAATTTTCGCCTAAAAAGTAGGTATAATTCTCTATGCCCGTATAGCTAACCTCAGCATCAAAAAACTGATCAGACTCGAAGCTAAAGCTCAGGCGTTGCTGCTGTACATTCTCAAAATCGTTCTGCCAATTGTATTCAATATAGTCGCTTTGATAAAGTAAATAATTATAATTAGGTGCTTTAGAATTTATCGATATTCCTGCCTTAACCGCATTGCGCTCATTAAAAGCATAACCTACTTGGCCCTTTAAATAGTTTCCATCAAAATCGCCTGAGACATTATAACCCACGTCTGCATTTAAACTGAATTCTTTGAACTGCTTTGCATAACTACCTCCTACCCTAATAAAGTTTCCTTTAATGCGATTGGTAATGGTGCCCTCGTCTAAATGGAGTATGGCATCATAACCGTAGTTAAGATCCGAATAGCCAGTAAAAAAGCTTATAGCCCCTAAAGTGTTATTCTTGTATTTTACGTTGGCCTCGGCATAAAAGTCTTCGAGTGTTGTGCGGTCTCGGAGGCCTGAGGTTTGATACGAATCGCCAAACCCGCTATATGGGCTTTCTTGGCGGTACTCAAAATATTTGTCTTCGAAGCTTACAATATTACCAATGCGAACCTCATTGCTACTTGTGCTATCGGGTTTTATTAACACATACTCGTGGTCTAAATGGAAACGCTTACCAACCAATATACTTTCTGCGTTTTCGAAATTTACCTCGATTCTACCCCTGTCGTCGAACTCTGGATCATTACTAATAAAGAGTGGAATAAACTCGTCTTGGATTCCTCCATTCTCTTCGTTTAACAAATCTTGAGTAACCATATGTGCCCGAACAAAATAGCGTTGATTTTTGGTAGAATAATTGGTGGTAAATCTAAAGTTTCCAGTACTTGTGAGAATGTTTTGATATTTTCCTAAAGACCGTAATCCTTTATAGGCAATCGTAAAATTGAGCCGTTTGTGCGTATTTATACTAAAAAATGCATCTAATTGTTGTCCCTGCTCGAAGGCCGTTTTATAATACATCTCGGTAAGCGGAGTAGGCATTTGATAGTAATAGGTATCTTCTAGCTCCATATAGTTAAAATGGCGTGCCCTAGCTCCAAAACTTGGTTTGAGTAAAAGTTTTTCAAAACTGTATCCTAACGAATTATAGGTTTGCCCAACGTTAGAAAAAGGCAAGAGTTCGAAGTTATCCTTTCTCAAGTAGTTAAACTTATACTCCTTGGCCATCGAAAGTGTCGTATCTACATAGGTTGTGTCTCTAGCTTGAGAAAAAATCTTATACAACTCAATGGAAGGCTTGTCTATAGGGATTGTGATGTTTTGGCTCGATCCACTGTTGTTTCTGTCGACGCCACCTATGGGCTGCTTTCCTTTACTAAATGGGTTAGTATCTTGGGCCAAACCAAAAGGAATGGCAGCAAAAAATAATATTACAAAAAGGAGCCGTTGTAACAAAGATTCTTTAATATTTAAAAGTGCGCAAGTTAAAAATGCTCTTGAGCTGCTTTTGGCAAAGTTATACTTTTCATCGTATTTTGTTCTTTATATTTTTATATGCTTGCGTTAAAAATTCATAAAAGTTTAGTCGAATGCGGAACAGATGAAGCTGGTCGAGGTTGTTTGGCTGGTCCAGTGACCGCTGCAGCTGTGATTCTACCGGATAATTTTAGAAATGAAATATTAACAGACAGCAAGCAACTATCCTTAAAAAAAAGATTGCTTTTAAAGCCAATAATCGAGGAACAAGCCATCTCCTTCGCGGTTACGCATGTTATGATGGACGAAATTGACTCAATTAATATATTAAATGCTTCGATTCAAGCTATGCGACGGAGTATTACTCGACTAACTCCAAGCCCAGAATTTATCGCTGTAGATGGCAATCGATTTAAAGCCGTAGCCGGGATTCTGCATGAATGTGTGATAAAAGGGGACGAAAAATATTTACATATTGCCGCTGCCTCTGTTTTGGCTAAAACCTACCGAGATGCCTTTATGGCAAAGATTCACCTAGAATATCCTATGTATAATTGGATTCAGAATCAAGGTTATCCTACTAAACAACACCGTGAAGCGATTAAAAAATACGGCCCTACTAAATACCATCGTAAAAGTTTTAGACTATCAACCTGAGTTCGACCTAACATTTGTTTACAGTTTAGATGAATTTTTATTTAATTCGAAGTCAGATTTTTGAAAGACTAACTAGTTAATTTAAGAAAATATGGCAATAATTGGGGAGGATTCATCAAATCCAAAGGAAATTC
>QIIH01000452.1 GCA_003229235.1 Flavobacteriales bacterium
TAAATTATAGCATGGATTATTCAGCAAAAATGATGCGCGACGATGCATTAAAAGGCAAAACAATAGTAGTAACCGGCGGGGGTAGTGGCTTGGGCAAATCGATGAGCACTTACTTTTTAGAGCTTGGCGCCAATGTGGTAATTACATCGCGTAACGTCGAGAAACTAGAAGCCGTAAAAGCCGAATTAGAGGCTCAAACAGGCGGAAAAGTGCTTACCGTAGGTTGTGATGTTCGCCATTACGACCAAGTAGAAAACTTGGTTGTAAAATCTTGCGAAGCCTTCGGAAGTGTAGACGTTTTACTTAACAACGCCGCAGGAAATTTTATTTCGCCAACCGAGCGTTTATCTTCTAATGCATTTGACACTATTATTGATATCGTTTTAAAAGGCACCAAAAACTGCACTTTAGCTTTTGGTAAGCATTGGATAGACAAAAAAGAAGAAGATAAAACAGTGCTAAATATAGTTACCACTTATGCTTGGACTGGTTCGGCTTATGTGGTGCCAAGTGCCTGTGCTAAGGCTGGAGTTTTGGCAATGACTCGCTCACTCGCAGTGGAATGGGCCAAGTATGGCATCCGGTTTAATGCAATTGCACCGGGACCATTCCCTACCAAAGGTGCATGGGATAGATTATTACCTGGTGAGCTTAAAGAAAAATTTGACTTAAGTAAAAAAGTACCATTAAAGCGTGTTGGTGATCATCAAGAATTGGCCAATCTCGCAGCTTATTTAGTTTCCGACTTTTCGCATTATCTAAATGGCGAAGTAGTAACAATCGATGGTGGCGAATGGCTTAAAGGCGCAGGCCAGATGAATATGTTAGAAGAAGTCCCAGAAGAATTATGGGATATGCTCGAAATGATGATTAGATCTAAGAAAAAGCAATAACATGACCAAATCCCGTGGGTGGTAAAAGCGCAAAAATTGTGAGATTAATAAGTTACAATTTTTGCGCTTTTGGCGTAAGTTAACTTTTATGATGATTAGATCTAAAAAGAATAAGTAACACGACTAAACCCAAGGGTGTGGCAACTATTATAAAATCTATAAACTGTAAGGCAGCGATTTTATAATAGTTGACGTTCGCTTTTACAAAATTAGTAAACTGCAAAGCAGTAATTTTGAGGTAATTGGCGGCAATAACACCTATGATGATACGCGCTAAGAAAAAACAATAGCACGTGTTAACCCAAGGGTGTGACAAATATTCTAAAATAAATAGGTTGTAAAACAATTATTTTAGAATATTTGGCGGCAACCTCATAAACATTAGTAAACTGCAAAGCAGTAATTTTGGAGTAATTGGCGGTAACATTATCCTTGATAATTCAGATAAAGAAAAAAAGTCTCACTAATTGTCTTCCAACGATGGATAACTTTAGGTTTTAGTACAATTTTGTTCACTTCCTGTTAACAAATAAGGTTTTCTATTGCTTCAATTAGTTGTATTTTTAAAGTTCTTGCTATTGCTAATCAAAAAGGAGGCGTCGGAAAAACCACTACATCGGTGAATCTGGCGGCCTGTTTAGGGGTATTAGAAAAAAAAGTATTACTTATTGATGCAGATCCTCAAGCCAATAGTACATCCGGCCTTGGAGTAGATGTAAGTAGTGTTCAAAAAGGAACGTATCAGCTTTTAGAGCATACGGCAAGCGCTAAAGAGGTTATTATTCCCACAAGCTCCCCTAATTTAGATTTGATTCCATCTCATATCGATCTGGTTGCAATCGAAATTGAACTTGTAGATAAGGAGCAACGGGAATACATGCTTAAACAAGCTATTACGCCTTTAAAAGAAGATTATGACTACATTATCATAGACTGCGCTCCATCGCTAGGCCTACTCACTTTAAATGCGTTAACTGCAGCAGATTCTGTAATTATTCCTATTCAATGTGAATACTTTGCCTTAGAAGGTCTGGGAAAACTGTTAAATACTATTAAAAGTGTGCAAAAAATTCATAACGAAGCCCTAGATATCGAAGGCTTATTACTAACTATGTACGATCAGCGTTTACGTCTTTCTAACCAGGTGGTTGAAGAAGTAAGAAAACACTTTGATCAAATGGTGTTTAAAACAATTATTCAACGCAATGTGCGTTTAGGGGAAGCTCCTAGTTATGGTGAGAGTATTATTAGTTATGACGCCAGTAGTAAAGGTGCCAATAATTACTTAAGTTTGGCGCAAGAACTTCTCGAAAAAAACAAGGCATAAATGGCCAAAGCGACTAAGAAACAAGCATTAGGAAGAGGGTTGTCTGCACTGCTAAAGGATCCTCAAAATGATATTCAATCTGCCGAAGATAAAAATGCTGATAAAGTAGTAGGTAATATTGTCGAGCTTGACATCGAAGCCATTGATGTAAATCCTTTCCAGCCACGAACTAGCTTTAACGAAGAACAATTAAGAGAACTCGCTTCTTCTATACGTGAGTTAGGTGTTATACAGCCAATTACAGTTCGCAAAATGGGCTTTAACAGCTATCAGTTGGTTTCTGGAGAGCGTCGCTATCGAGCTTCAAAAATGATTGGTTTAAATACTATTCCATCGTATATACGCATTGCAAACGACCAAGAGTCTTTAGAAATGGCTTTGGTAGAAAATATTCAGCGACAGGATTTAGATCCTATCGAGATTGCCCTTTCTTATCAACGCTTGATTGAAGAAATCGAGGTAACGCAAGAAGAGATGAGCGATCGGGTTGGTAAAAAAAGATCTACCATAGCAAATTATTTAAGACTACTTAAGTTAGATCCAATTATTCAGACTGGTATTCGAGATGGTTTTATTAGTATGGGTCACGGCCGTGCTTTAATTAATATCGAAGATCAAGAAAAGCAGCTCGAAATCTATTCACAAGTGATTAATAAAAGCTTGTCGGTGCGCGAAATCGAAGCTTTGGTACGTGAAGAAAAACCAGCCAGAGGGTCAAAAACAAAAAGCAGAAAGCAGCCGAGCTATGCAAAGAGACATCAAGAGCAGTTATCTGATACTTTAGGGGCTAAGACCTCGATTCAAGTAAATAGTAAAGGGAAAGGGAAAATGGTAATCTCGTTTACTAACAAGACCGAATTGGAGCGAATTTCTAAACGCATTCAAGGTGAAGGCTAATTCAATTTTAATTTTTCTATTTGGGCTTGTTTTAAGCGGAACAACTGTTTTTGCTCAAGACGCATTAGTAATTTCTACTGACACTGTTTCTAAACCAAAAAAGCAGAAAGTATTGTTAGAATATGACCCTTTAGCTCCTTCTAAGGCTGCATTTTATTCTGCCGTACTGCCAGGATTAGGGCAGGCATATAACAGAAAGTACTGGAAAATTCCGATTATTTATGCTGGGATGGCCACTGGGATTTATTTTTATACTGAACAAAACAAAGAATTCCATCGTTTTAGAGATGCTTTTAAACGTAGGGCTCAAGGATTCACCGATGACGAGTTTTATGGCGATGTTGCTACAGGGCCTATGATTAGCAACGATCGTTTAATTGATGCCCAGAGGCAGGCTAGAAAAAACAAAGACATAAGCATAATAGTTACAATCGCATTTTATTTAGTAAATATAATCGACGCCAATGTTGATGCGCATTTACGGCAATACAATGTAAACGACAATTTGTCCCTAACTCCTGTATTAAGCATAGACCCACTAACAACAACGAGCAATTATGGTCTTAGCCTACGCTATTCCATAGCAAATTAACGAATCATGAAAATTGCACTTTTGGGGTATGGTAAAATGGGCAAAGCAATAGAAAGTATCGCTACGGCCCAAGGGCATCAAATAGTTGTTACCACTTCTGATACCGCCCAAATGGTAAACTTTAATGATGCCGATGTAGCCATCGACTTTTCTATACCTACGGCGGCTGCAAAAAATTGTAAAATGGCTATCGACGCCGGAATCCCAGTGATTAGCGGAACCACGGGCTGGTTAGAATCATATCAAGAGGTTGTAGCGTATTGCCAAAATAAAGGAGGTGCTTTTTTATATGCTTCTAATTTTAGTTTAGGGGTTAATGTATTTTTTGCCATTAATGAGCAACTGGCTAAATTGCTTGGCGAGAAAGAATATCAAGTTAAGATGCAAGAAGTACATCACACCCAAAAATTAGATGCACCTAGTGGAACGGCAATTACTTTGGCGAATCAGATTTTAGAACATACTAATTACGAGAGTTGGACTATAGAACCCAACGAGGAAAATTCACTTTATATAAATGCTTTGCGAGAAGGCGAAGTGAAAGGAACTCATAATGTCACTTATAATTCGGCAGAAGATGCTATCGAAATTACTCATCGCGCACATAATAGAGATGGTTTTGCCAAAGGTGCAATTGTTGCTGCAGCCTGGATTATTGGAAAAAAAGGAGTATTTGAGATGAAGGATGTGCTAAATATTCGTTAAACCAAAAATATAATGCTAAAAATTTTAAGTACTTAGCACTTTAATACGTTTAATTACATGACTTTACAAGGACTTTTACTTTTTATGCTTATCGTTCAGCTGGTTCACTTTGCTGGAACATGGAAACTATATACAAAAGCTGGCCGAAAAGCATGGGAAGCCGCTGTACCTGTATATAATGCGGTAATATTAATGAAAATCATAAATCGCCCTTGGTGGTATACGATTTTACTTTTTGTGCCAATTGTAAACCTTATTATGTTTCCAGTTATCTGGGTAGAAACTCTGCGAAGTTTTGGCAAAAACAAGTCGCTAGATACTTTTCTTGGAGTTGTTAGTTTTGGTTTATACATCTACTATATTAATTATGTAGAAGATGTTACTTATGTTAAAGAACGAAGTTTGCATCCTCGTACTTCTGGTGGAGAATGGATAAGTTCTATCTTGTTTGCTGTAATAGCTGCAACTTTAGTACATACTTATGTGATGCAGCCTTTTACTATCCCTACTTCTTCTTTAGAAAAAACTTTACTCGTTGGCGATTATTTATTTGTAAGTAAGTTTCATTATGGTGCAAGAACACCAATGACCCCCATTGCATTGCCTATGGTGCACGACTCCATTCCGTTTATTAAAAAGAAGTCGTATAACGCCGATCTTAAATCGCCTTTTACCAGATTGCCAGGTTTTCAAAAAATAAAACGTAACGATATTGTGGTTTTTAACTGGCCCGTAGATACAGTTAATAAAATAAGTAATTCTTTTCCAAGAAATGATGGGCAGCATCACTACAAACCTATCGACAAAAAAACAAATTATGTAAAGCGCTGTGTAGGCCTACCAGGAGATTCTCTCTCGGTTAGAGATGGTTATGTGTACATTAATGGAAAGCAAAACGAGCTGCCGGATAGAGCAAAGATTCAGTTTGGATATTTTGTGCTTATGAATAAACAGCTAGGTACAAACGACCTCGTTTTATTTAACGAACGCTACAATATCTCAGATATTCAGCCTTTAGAAGTAAACAGAGAAACGCAGCGATATGTGTATCGTTTTCAAATGACGGATAAGGCGCGTGAGAAGTTTAAAAACCATCCAAATGTAACCGAAATTATCCCTATGAAGGGAGAAGCCGGAGTTTGGGATCGCGGGACCTTTCCTTATAACCCTCATTACCCTTGGAATAATGACCACTTTGGACCAATGTATGTTCCGCAAGAAGGAGTTACTGTTGCCATTAATAACAAAACAGTTGCTTTTTATAAACGAATTATCGAAGTATATGAAGGCTACGAAATGGGCGTAGAACAAACTATCACCGAAACCAGAAACCAAGTGCTGTTAAATGATGAACCGATTACAGAATATACCTTTTTACAGGATTATTACTGGATGATGGGAGATAATCGCAACAACAGTGAAGATGCCAGAACATGGGGGTTTGTACCTATCAATCACGTAATAGGAAAGCCTGTTTTTGTTTGGATGAGTTGGGATGCAAATGCGGTAGGATTCGCAAACAAAGTAAGGTGGAAGCGACTATTTACTACGGTAGGTGGGTCTGGCGAGCCAATCTCTTATTTTAAGTTATTTTTAGGTTTATTGGCAGTCTGGTTTATTTTTAACTTCTTCAGAAAAAGACGTAAAAAGGAAAAAGTATAAAAGAAAAGGCATGGAAGCTATTGTAATTTATCCTGCCTATTTTCCTAACATCGAGACGATGGCTTGGGCCGCACAAAGCAAGTGCGTTATTTTAGAAGTTCGAGACAATTACCAAAAGCAAACTTATCGTAATCGTTGCACTATAGCACATAGTAATGGCCAATTAACCCTCACTATTCCTATTAAACACACTAAAACAGGTGAACGACAAAAGACCGCCCAAGTAACCACCGAAGATAGTTTTACCTGGCAACGAGACCATTGGCGTTCGATACAAACAGCTTACAGAACATCACCTTATTTCGAATTTTACGAAGACGAGTTGGCTCCTTTTTTTAACAGCAAACCAAAAAGTTTGATGCAACTCAACTTAAGTATTTTTGGCCTATTGTGTGAGTTGATAGGAATCGAATCAACCATAACTCATACCGAAACTTACGACCTTAACCCAAAGGCATTGGATGCTAGATTTCTGGTTAATTGCAAACGAATTACAGAGATAACTTTTGAGCCATACATCCAAGTATTTGCAGAATCGCATGGGTTTTTGGCCAATATTAGCGTGCTTGATTTACTTTTTAACGAAGGGCCAAATTCTATCAGCTATTTAGAGAACGTACCTATAACCTGAGTTCGGCCTAAAATTTAAAGGAATATCTCGATATTCTAAAAATTCTAGATGAAAAAGATTGCCTTTTATTAGAATTTCCTTCGGATTTGATGAATCCTCCCCAATTATTGCCATATTTTCTTAAATTAACTAGTTAGTCCTTCAAAAATCTGACTTCGAATTGAATAAAAATGCATCTAAACTGTAACCAAATTTTAGGCCGAACTCAGGTCTATACGTTATTAGGGCCAATAAATAGTAGTTGTGATTGGGCTGTGATCAGAA
>QIIH01000149.1 GCA_003229235.1 Flavobacteriales bacterium
AGTTTATGTGATGACAGTTCTTTTAGGCCATAGGGCTGTTTCTTTAAACGCCCTACTTGCCAACAGAAAAGAGCAAACATTTAGTGAGAATCCGGCGCTTACAGTTAATCGATTAATCACTAGCACCCTCGACTGCTTATGCCCTTAATAGATTTAAAAATTGGCGGAGTGCCAGAGCACTTTAATCTACCATGGTATCTAACACTTAAGGATAAAGCGTACCACCCGCATAACGTAAATTTGCGATGGCGCGATTATTTTGGAGGGACTGGCGCTATGTGCAAAGCCCTTAGAGATAGAGAGATTGATATGGCGGTTATTTTAACCGAGGGTATTATTCGTGATATCGTATTTGATAGCCCTACTAAAATAGTTCAAGTGTTTGTTGCTTCTCCATTACAATGGGGCATTCATGTTGCTGCTAATTCTACATATACCAAAACAGAAGATCTAAAGGGAACTATGGCAGCTATAAGTCGTTATGGCTCCGGTTCGCATTTGATGGCCTATGTAAATGCCCAGAACAATAACTGGGATTTAAGTAAGGATTTAAATTTTGAGGTTATTAAAGATTTGCAAGGTGCAATTGATGGGCTACCATATGGGAAAGGCGACTATTTTATGTGGGAAAAATTTACCACAAAGCCCTATGTAGATCAAGGAATTTTTAGAAGATTAGACGTATGCCCTACTCCATGGCCTTGTTTTGTGATTGCGGTGCACGACGAAGTTTTAAAAAGTAATCCTCAGGCAGTTAAAGACGTACTAGCTGTAATAAATAAAACTACCTCCGGTTTTAAGGCCATTCCATCAATCGATCGAATGATTGCGAATCGATATGGACAACAATTAGAAGATGTTCAGCAATGGCTTTCATTAACCGAATGGAGTCAAAATATACTTTCTGAAGACCATGTTGAACGGGTTCAGAAGCAGTTATTCGATTTAAATATTATTCCTAAAACACTCAAATACAAAGAGTTGGTTAGTATGTTATAATTTTTGCTTCACTGCACGCAACCATTTTGCAGATTTAGCACCTTATTAGTAATTAATAATCAATTAACAACAAAGATGAGTACTTTTCTTATAGTTTTAGGTGGTCTTCTTTTCGCCAATTTTTTACTACTTCAATTCAGCTGCAATGATTGCACCGAGGCAGAATTTCCGGAAGAAGAATAAACCAAAGGTAACTACCATTTAATTTCTGATTTCCCCACTGACTTTAAATAAGCATTAGCTTTGCTAAAATGCTTATTCCCAAACCAATATCCTCGATTTGCACTTAAAGGTGAAGGATGTCCCGAACTTAATACGAAATGGGTAGTGGCATCTACTTTCGCTCCCTTCTTTTTTGCAGTTTCTCCCCAGAGTAAAAACACCACTCCCTCTCTTTTTCTTGAAATTAAATCAATTACAGCATCAGTAAAGAGCTCCCAGCCCTGTTTTTGATGAGACCCCGCTTCTTGCGCTCGAACAGTTAACGTAGCATTTAATAGTAAAACACCTTGCGATGCCCAAGATTCAAGATTTCCGCTGGGCGCAATATCTTTAGTTACATCAGTATGCAACTCTTTAAAGATATTAACCAACGATGGCGGAACCACTACTCCACCGGGTACAGAAAAACACAGACCATGAGCCTGTCCTGGACCGTGATAAGGATCTTGCCCTAAAACCACAACTTTAACATCATCTAAAGCTGTTTTATTAAACGCTTCGAAGATATTTTGCATAGGCGGATAACAAGTATGTGTAGCGTATTCTGTTTTGACAAAGTTTGATAACGATTTAAAATAATCTGCTTCAAACTGTGATGTTAGAGCTTGCTTCCAACTAGGCGCAATTTTCACCTCCATATGTATTACTTTTGTAAACCTTTAAAACTTAAAAATACAATTTAAATAAACGTATGAGTGCAATTCACAAAAAGACCTTAGAAGACCTTGAGTTTCCTGCTGTGCTTGCACAAATTGCCGATGGATGTATTACAGATCTCGGTAAAGAAGGCGTCTACAGCATTGTTCCCTTTAATAGTTTAAGTACTTGCGAGATTTCTCTGTTAAAAACAGCCGAGATGCAGGCCTCGTTTAATAGTGACAACAGAATTCCTAATCATGGTTTTGATGCAATTACTAAAGAATTGCATTTGCTCAGTATAGAGAATAGTACCGTAGAAATCTCTGGATTTAGACGAATCAATTCAATCTGTAAAGCGGTTAAAGACATTCAAAAGTTTTTAAGTAAGTATCAAGAGTTTTATGAGCAACTTTCTAATATGGCAAATTATGTTCCTCATGATTCCAAAATTAGCAAAGAAATTGAAGCTGTCGTAGATATTCACGGTCAAGTTAAAGATACTGCCTCGCCCCTTTTGCAAGAAATTAGAATCGATTTAAAACGAGTGAAATCAAAAATTGGAGGTTCGTTTACACATGCTTTAAAACAAGCCTTAACATCAGATTATTTAGACGAGATAAAAGAGACTATCGTAGACGGAAAGCATGTTTTGGCGGTTAAGGCTATGCACAGACGCAAAGTTAAAGGAAGAGTCTTAGGCTCCTCTAAAACTGGAATCATTGTTTACATTCAGCCGCAGGCTACATTAGACTATGCAAATGAGCTAAACAATTTGATGTACGACGAGGACGAAGAGATTAAAGTTATCTTAAACGATCTCACCGAGCTAATGCGGCCTTATGCCGAAACTTTAGAAGCTCAGCAAAGTTTTCTGGTCCAAATGGACATCTTATATGCCAAGGCAAAATATTCGAACCAAATAGACGCCGTTGTCCCAAGGCGAAATAAGACTAAGAAATTGCTATTAAAAGACGCCTATCATCCCTTGCTTTTAGTTGCCAATAAAGCCAGAAGAGAAAAGACGATACCGCAAGATATAAGTTTACAGCCCGACAGTCGAATTATTGTGATATCTGGACCCAATGCCGGAGGGAAAAGTATTACGCTTAAAACTGTAGGTTTATTACAGTTAATGTTTCAGTCGGGTATTCCCATCCCTGCTGAACCCGAAAGTGAGCTTTGTTTTTTTGATAAGATACTCACCGATATTGGAGATAATCAATCTATCGAAAACCATTTGAGCACTTACAGTTACCGCTTAAAAAAAATGAATCAGTTTTTAAAGAGATGTAACGAGAACTCATTGTTTTTAATAGACGAGTTTGGTACGGGCAGTGATCCTGAGTTAGGTGGGGCTTTGGCCGAGATATTTCTCGAAGTATTTTATGAGCGAGAGGCTTTTGGAATAATAACTACACACTATGCTAATTTAAAATTATTGGCGGGCGAATTACCTCACGCTGTTAACGCAAATATGCAATTTGACAATCACAGTTTAGAGCCGCTCTACACCTTATTTATGGGCGAGGCCGGAAGCTCTTACACCTTTGAGGTAGCTCAAAAAAACGGCATTCCTTATGGGTTAATAAATCGTGCAAAGAAAAAGATTAGCAGCGGAAAAATTCGCTTTGATAAAACGATTGCCAGTATGCAAAAGGAACGTTCTAAACTTCGCATGACGACAGAGGCATTAAAGTCTGAAGAGCAAAAGGCACGAGAAGAAGGCCAGTTGTTAGAAGAAACCCAAGCCAAAGTACAAGACAAGCTAGAACGATATCAAGAGCTTTATGACAGCCAGCAGCGGCTTATTCAGCTAGGAAGAAAATTAGATACAATTGCGCTCAACTACGAGAACAATAATGGCAAAAAACAGCTTATAGACGATATCCTTAAAATTGTAGCTGTAGAAAACTCAAAGAGAACTCCTAAGAAAAAAGCGCCAAGAAAAGAGGAGAAAGCTAAGGTTCACGAGCAAAAGCAAGAAGTAGAAAAAGAAATTGCTGTTATAAGACGCAAAAAGAAAAAGGCTAAAAAACAGGCTTCACAAAAGGAGGCAGAAAAACCAAGGGTCCCTTTACAGATAGGCAATCGAGTACGTCTGTTAGACGGTAAAGCCATTGGTACAATCGATAAAATCGAAAAAGAAAAAGCCTTTGTTAATTACGGTATCTTTACCACTAAAGTACATGTTAGTAAATTAGAACTAGTACCATAATGAAAATTGAATCTTATAAAATTGTCCTCTTTGATGGTGTTTGCAATTTGTGTAATAGCTCTGTGCAGTTTATTATTAAACGAGACTCTAAAGACCAATTTAGGTTTGCAGCGCTCCAAGAAGAAGCAGGGTTAGCTTTAATTAATAAATACAGCATTGATACGCTTAATGTAGATTCTATAATTTTAATTGAGGACGGTAAAGTTTTCGTAAAATCTACAGCCGTATTGCGTATTGCTAAAGCTCTTAAAGGCACTGTGTCATTGCTTTATTTCTTTATGATAGTACCCAATTTTATTCGTAATTGTGTGTATGAATTTATCGCCAAGAACCGTTATAAATGGTATGGTAAAAAGGATGCATGTATGATTCCTACTCCAGCGTTAAAAGCAAAGTTTTTATAAAAAATAAAGAGGTTAAATTAACGTAAGCTGAAAACTTGAAGAGTCATTATAGCTACACTATGGTCATGTTTAACAAACTCATTTTAAGGCTAAGGACTATCGTTGTTAATATCTAATTATTTCCATGAATACATGATAAAACAAACAATCATGATGGTTGGCTTTAAACTGCCTCTAACTTTTAGAACTGTAGTGTAAAAAAAAACCTTTAATGGTTGATAAAAATAAGAATATTATTAGCTTTGACTCACATTAAAAAACTTCACTATGGATTTTGAAAACTTATTAGATAAAATTATCGATTACGGGTCCGATTACGGCATTAAGGTTGTTGGAGCTATCGTAATATATTTTATTGGTTCTTGGCTTATTAAAAAGATAATACGATTGCTCAAAAAAGCAATGTCTTTGCAAAACTACGACGAAAGCCTTCAAAGGTTTTTGTCAAACCTTACTGGATGGATATTAAGAATACTGCTCATACTAACAATTTTAGGCCAATTGGGCATACAAACCACTTCGTTTGCTGCAATCTTGGCAGCCGCAGGCTTGGCTGTTGGACTAGCCTTACAAGGCTCTTTAGGTAATTTTGCAGGAGGCGTAATGTTAATGGTTTTTAGACCAATCAAAATTGGTGATCTTATCGAAGCTCAAGGCGAAATAGGTGTTGTAAAAGAAATTGAAATATTTACTACTAAGATTATAAGCCCATCAAATAAGTTAGTTATTATTCCTAATGGCTCACTTTCTAACGGTAATATTACCAATTATACAGCCGAAGGTCTTTTGCAAGTTAGACATACTATTGGAGTGTCATATGACTCAGACATAAAGCAAACAAAAGAAGTACTCTTGCAAGTATTAAAAGCTCAAGAGAAAGTACTGCAAGACCCAGCACCAACGGTGAATGTAAGCGAATTGGCAGATAGTTCGGTGAATTTTGCTGTACGCCCTTGGTGTAAAACCGAAGATTATTGGGATGTTTATTTTAAAACATTAGAAAATGCCAAAATTGCACTAGATGCTGCAGGTATTGAGATACCTTTTCCGCATCAAGTCGAAATTCGCAAACAAGGATAATCCCTTTCATAGTTATACAAAACCCTCCATAGTTATACAAAACCCTCCAACCGGAGGGTTTTTTTATTTAATCTCCGTAAATCACGAAGTTGTCAATTCCCGCAAAATCGTCATTCCCATTTTGTATAACACTTACTGTTATTCTAACTAGGGTGACACCGGGTGGAATGCTAATAATTTCTGTTCCTTGTGCGCTTAAATCTCCAGATCCTTCTACTAGTAGTACACTGCCCTGCCCAATATCGTCGTGATAAATTTGATAACTAAGATCGTCTCCATTATCGAATTCGAAAACATCATAATCGAAAGCTATTCGAGGGTTTGTAAGAACGGATACATCAACATTATTAAATATAATATCGTGATTAAAATTACCGCCTCCGTTGGTATTGTTAAGGTCGCGACATCCAAGAAAATTATCACGAACCAGATCTATTGCCGAGGTATCCCCAGTTCCTAGACTACTCGTCACATTATAAATGTCGTTACCAACTGCATAAAAAGCTGGGCTATTTGTATATCCCCAACTAGTATTGGTATCAAAATCTTGCTGTACTAGTACGGTGGGAAAGGTAGAAAAGGTATATATAGTTTCCCAGTTGATACCGTTCCATGCTTCAAATGTTCCTGTAGACGCAACAAAAACGAGCATTCCAATATCATCTATACTAGAATTTATTAAATTGCGCTCTGTTTGGCTAGGTACACGAGGCAAAAGAAATCCTCTAAAATTAACATTATCACTGGAGCTACTAATTTCTAACATAGCCGCATCACTAGGGTTTGTTGTCCCGATGCCAACTTGCGCATTTAATGTATTATAGGAGAAAAACAAAAGGGTTATATAAATTATCCTCATAAGATTTCTAGTTTTATACCAGTGAATCTACAAGATTAATTTGCGTTTATATGGCAAATAAACAGCAATGTACTACAGATTTATAAACCTATTGTAACCTTATTTTACTTCGTCAAGATGATCGTCCCAATTTTTGGTTTTGGGAGTTCCCAATTTGCCAACTGCTTTAGCAACTAACATCGAAACTGTTGCGTCTCCGGTAACATTAACAACCGTACGGCACATATCTAATGGTCTGTCTACTGCAAAGATTAGAGCGAGTGCAATGGGTAGGCGATCTGCGGGAAAACCAATCGCTTCTAAAACAATAACCAGCATCACCATGCCCGCTCCTGGTACAGCGGCAGACCCGATAGATGCTAGCAATGCTGTAACAACTATTGTTAATTGGTTAGCCATTGTAAGGCCCTCTGGCCATAAAACCTGCATAATAAATACAGCAGCCACCGCTTGATACAAACTAGTACCGTCCATATTAATGGTAGCGCCAACGGGCAAAACAAAACTTGAGACTTCTTTATCTACCCCAAGGTGTTCTTCTACACGCTCCATAGTTACAGGTAGTGTCGCTGCACTCGAGCTGGTAGAAAAGGCTAACAGCTGTGCCGGACTAATTTGTTTTAAAAACCAAAACGGGTTTTTACCAATAACAAATTTAATAATGAGCAAGTAAAAACAAATCATCAAAACAAGCCCTAAAACTACAACTCCTGCATATGCCAGAAGCTTGGTTAAAATCTCTGGATCTCCTGCGGTAACAACTACTTGAGCTAAAAGAGCAAATACAGCATAAGGAGCTGTTAGCATAATTAAATCGACCATTTTAAGAACTACAGCGTTAAGCGAGTCAAAAATGTTTTTCATAGGTCTGGCTGCTTTTTCGCCTATCAATAACATTGATATTCCAAAGAGGATAGTAAAGACAATCACTTGTAACATTAAACCATTGTTACTAAAAGCTTGAAAGGCGTTATCGGGTACCATATCTACTAAGAATTGCAAAGGACCACGATCTTTTCCGGCTTCTGCAATTTTTGATTGCACGCCAGAATCCTGAGCAAAAGTATCGGTTAGTCTGGCAATAGTCTCTTCTGATATTCCTGCACCAGGCTCAACCAGATTAACAATTACTAACCCAATAGAAATAGCGATTACCGTAGTAATTATATAGGTTACCATTGTTCTGAGGCCAATTTTACTAAACTTAGAAATATCTTTTAAATCGGAGATTCCCTTAATAAGAGAAGCCAAAATTAACGGGATCGCTATTAGTTTTAAGAGTCTTACAAAAATAGATCCAAAGGGATTTATCCAATCGTTTACTATTTCGCGACCGCTATCAAAACCAGTCATTAGGAAACCAAATAAAATACCCAGTACCATTCCGATTAGAATCTTCCAGTGCAATGCCATTTTCTTCATAAAACTTGTTTTAAACGATGTGAATTAATTG
>QIIH01000246.1 GCA_003229235.1 Flavobacteriales bacterium
GTTTCCAGAAAGATAAATATGAGCCAAATAGTTCATAAGTTCGAAAATACAAAAAAGCCTTCTAAAGATTAGGTGGAATTGTATCTTTGCGACAAACCTACGTACCTATGACATTAATAAAATCAATTTCTGGAATTCGAGGAACCATTGGCGGCGTATCTGGCGAGAACCTAACCCCAGTTGATGCTGTTTTATATGCAGCTGCTTATGGGAGTTGGATAAAGCAACAACGCAACAAAGATGCCTATAAGGTTGTTGTTGGGCGTGATGCGAGAATTTCTGGAGAAATGATTCAGCAACTAGTGATGCAAACGCTGGTTGGGATGGGTATTAATGTGGTCGATTTAGATTTATCTACCACTCCAACTGTCGAGATAGCAGTACCGTTAGAGCACGCCGATGGTGGTATCATTATAACTGCGAGCCATAATCCAAAGGAGTGGAATGCTTTAAAATTACTTAATTCAGACGGAGAGTTTTTAAACGGAGCAGAGGGACAGAAGATTTTAGATATAGCAGATTCACAAGATTTTGACTTTGCTCAGGTAGACGATTTAGGGAAAATCACGCTTAATCAAGCGTATTTTGATATTCATATAGACGAGATTTTAGATTTGCCACTGGTAGATGTTGAAGCGATTAAAAATGCAAAATTCAAAGTAGTTGTCGATGGCGTAAACTCTACTGGAGGAATTGCGATTCCATTGTTGTTAGAGAGGTTAGGAGTGCAAGCGGTGAAATTGTATTGTGAGCCAACAGGACATTTCCCACACAACCCGGAACCATTAAAAGAACATTTGGGCGATCTAATGGATTTGGTTGTTAAAGAACGCGCCGATTTTGGAATCGTTGTAGATCCCGATGTAGACCGTCTTGCATTTGTCTGCGAAGACGGGAGTATGTTTGGCGAAGAGTATACATTGGTAGCTGTTGCCGATTATGTACTTAAACACACCCCAGGTAATACGGTGAGCAATATGTCTTCTTCTCGTGCACTTAGCGATGTTACAGATTGGCATAAGGGTAATTATCAGGCAAGTGCAGTAGGCGAGGTGAATGTAGTTTCACTTATGAAAGAGACTAATGCCGTTATTGGTGGCGAGGGCAATGGAGGTATTATCTATCCCGAATTACATTATGGTAGAGATAGCCTGGTTGGTGTCGCTTTATTTTTGAGTCATTTAGCCAATCAGAATAAAAAGGTAAGCGAGCTTCGTGCTAGTTATCCTAGCTATTACGCCAGCAAAAATAAGATTGCTTTAACACCGGCTTTAGATGTGGATGCGATTTTAAAAAACATCGCCGAGTCTCATGCAAATGAAAAAGTAAATACGGTAGACGGTGTAAAAATAGACTTCCCAGAAAACTGGGTTCATTTAAGAAAGTCTAATACAGAGCCTATTATTAGAATTTACGCAGAGGCTAAGTCGCAAGAAATTGCAGATGCTCTGGCACAACAATTTATCGCGAAGATTAAAAAGATTGCGGGAATTTAATCTGTTTTTCTATGCTTCCAACGCCTATGCGTCCATAAGTAGAATTCTGGCTTTTCTTTAATCTGCCCTTCTAAAGCATTTAAAAAACTACGAGTAACGGGATATTTGTTGTCGATTCCTTTGGTGTCTAAGGGTACTATTGTCGCCAAATAATGTCCTCTTTTTGGTTTTTCGATATGCAAATACATATTGACGAGTTTTAGCTTGTTTGCTAAAATCTCACCTCCTACAAATACCGGGACTTCTACACCCATAAAGTTGTCCCAATGCCTCGCCACTACAGGTCTTGGCGTTTGATCACTGAGCATTAAAGTGATGCTATATGTTTGTTCTTTTGCATCTCTAAAGAGTGTTTTAGCAATCTGCTTGTTCGATATTATCGTGCCGCCAAATCGCTCTCTAATTCGTTTAACTAGGGCATCATATCTTTTGTTATCCATAGGCTTGTACACTCCATATCCCTTATGGTCAATACGATCGGTTAAAATACTTGCCCATTCCCAGCTGGCATAATGCCCACACCAGAGTAGTACGCTTTTACCTTGCTGGTATAACGGATCAAGAATTGAGAGGTTTGTATAAACAAAGCGCTTTTTAACCTCTTTGGCAGTGATTGAATAACTCTTAATGTTTTCGAGTATAAAGTCACAAAAGTGTTTATAAAAGGCTTTTCTGATTTGCTTAGCTTTTACGTCTGACACTTCTGGAAATGCCATTTTTATATTGCTAAGAACCACTTTTTTGCGATAGCTAAAAACATAGAATATCGCCCAGTATATCACCGTACTAAAAGTGTATAATAGCCAAAAGGGTAATATGGAAATTAACCAAATTACTGCTTTAACAATCACAAACAAGAGCTTTTTCATTGCAAAAGTTTAAACAAAACTAACTAAAATTAATTCATTAATTTCGTGATAAACTTATAAGATTTAATGGGAAATTTAGATTTTGTTACCCTTGCTATAATTGCAGCCAATGTGTTGTTTTCTTTAAAAGGCTTTAAAGATTATAAATTCTTTGAAGCCTATCGCTTTAATATTGCCGCAATTAGACGTGGAGAATATATAAGATTCTTAAGTTCTGGCTTTTTGCATGTAAACGGAACTCATCTGTTTTTTAACATGCTAACCTTTTATTTTTTTGCGGGTTATGTAGTTGGTCAAATGGGAGTGTTGCCTTTTTTGTTACTTTATTTTGCAAGTTTATTGGGAGGTAATTTTCTTGCATACTATTTTCATAAGGATGAGTATCATTACAACGCAGTTGGAGCCAGTGGTGCTGTAACGGGTGTACTTTATGCATTTATACTCTTTTTCCCTACAAGAGATTTATATATTATGTTTATCCCTATTGGGATTGATGCCTGGATTGTTGGAGTTGCCTATTTAGGATTCTCTATTTATGGAATGAAAAAACAGTTGGGTAATATTGGTCACGACGCTCATTTTGGAGGGGCTGTAGTAGGTTATGTTTTTACGCTGCTCTATGCGCCTTATCTTATGGATGTAAACCAAATATTTGTTATTTTATTAGCTATTCCAATAGTGTTACTATTCGTATTAATTCAGCGAAAGCAATTGTAATCAAATTACAATGTCCAATAAATATTGTGCTCAATTAAATTATTCAGAAAATAAAGAAGCTAAAGTTTCGTCTAGTTTTTGCCCTCTAAGATTTTTAGCTATAATAATCCCATCCTGATCAATTAAAAACGATGCAGGTATAGCTTTTACGTTGTATTGTCTGGCAATAGGGTCTTGCCAAAATTTCAAATTTGAAATTTGTGGCCAAGTTAATCCATCGTCTGCAATGGCTTTGATCCATCTTGCTTTACCCTTAGGTTGATCTAAAGAAACTCCAATAATATTAAAACCTCTATCGTGATATTGGTCGTAGGCTCGTACAAGGTTGGGGTTTTCTATGCGACAAGGTTTACACCATGAAGCCCAAAAATCGATAAGAGTATAAGTGCCCATAGCATCGCTAAGTGACAATTCTTGGCCATTAGGTGTTGGCGCAGCGAATTCTGGAGCTTGTCCGCCAATATCTGTATTTTTTGTTGCCGCTAAAGAAGCCGTTAATACTTTACCCAAATTGGTTTGCATTAGTTGTTTATCGGTAGCAGCTATAACTCTTTTGGCCTCTGTGAGAGAAATGTCTTTGGTGTCTAACAACCCAGATAACACCATAATAGTAAATAACGAATTAGGATTGCTAGCAATAAATTGCTTTTTAAACCCACGCTCTGTAGTTTGCAATTCTTTATTTTGCTGTTGCAAAATATTAATCATAACCCCGTCCTGTTCTAATCTAGCTTGGTTGTATGCCGTTGCATTATCTCGCTTTGCTATGGATAAATCTCGCAATTGGCCCATGTATTCATTATACAAATCATTAGACCTGCTTCCTGTAACTTTAGAAGCCCAAATACTATCTTTATAAACGGTTGCTTTTAATGGGCTTCCTTCCACAAATACAAGTAAGTTGCCTTTTGTACTTGAAGAGGTTAAAAGTCTTAAGTTTTTGTCTTGAACAGTATTAAGGTCTATAGTGAAGCTGCCGCTTTCTACGATAACTGTATCGAGAACTTGGGGCTGGTTGTTCATGTCCACTTCTTGCCATAAAAAAGTCTCGCCATCTGCAAAGCCTATGGCTGTTCCCTTAAGCACATTGTTTTCTGGAGAAGAACATGCTAATAAAAACACGCTTAAAATAGTAACAATTAAGAATCTCATACGTCTAAAGAATTATTGATGCAAATGTAGTCAAAACAAACATTTCAAAATGTTAAGAATTTATTATTGTATCTTTGATTATAGCTATTCAAAAAGCAGGCTAAAAGATTGATTTTTAGTCGTTAAGGTGGGTTTGATTAACTTTTTACAACGATAAACTTGTTAGGGCAATAGTTCTAAAATAAAATAAAATCATGGATTTAAGCAATCAAGAGTTTCCTTTTGATGTAAAAATTGGATTTAAGAAGTTGTTTGATTCTTACGAGAAGCAATTAGACAATGAAAATTCACATATACAAGAACGTGCTAAGAGTGTCCTTCAAATGGCTAAGGACTTTCCATTGTTGGTTACTGGATTAAATTCGACCGAGCAAGTAGAAGCTCATCAAGAGCAAATCGATTTTGTTTTAAGCGATCTATTTGCTCCAGTACTTCAATCTAATGAAATAAAGATTGCGTCTATTCCCTTTAAGAACTATGTTTTTAAATCGACATCTCGTTTTGATGCAATTCTAAAATTGGCAGGGAAAGATTTTAAACCAGACTTGACTACTATTGGTGAGGACGAACTTTACATAATGAGTTGCAGTATTATCTTAGGAATGCACTATGGCAGAAAAGTAGACTTGCGCAGACCATTTCATTTTAATATCCCAGACGCCCAAGGTATTATGCGTAATTATCGCGTTTTGTATAATGGCGATTTTATTGAGTTTGTAAAAACGCCTAAGGCATTAGACCTATCAGAAGAGGATATAAACAACTTATTAGAAAATTTCGATAATATTGATTTATGGAAAGCAAAATTTCCTCCAAAGAGCTATAACTTTAATGGCTTTGTCTTAGGAAATATGTATGATGCCACGGTAGATGTTGCACTTTCTGATTTAAAAGCAACCCTTCTAAAGCAAGAAACTTCAGGTAATTATGACATTAGAGATTTTGAGAGCATCCTCCAGGCAATTTTTAATATTAGCAGTATTAGATTAGGCTATACGGTATTTAATAAGGAAGATGATGTTTTTGAACCTATTGCTCTCAAAAAGAATATTAAAAGCCATATTCTTAATGGCGACAAAGCCCAAAAGTCCAGTCTAAGTATTTGCGAAAGTTCGTATGACTCTTTGTTTGTTAAAAACGAATTTTACTCGGTAACCGATGTGGCCAAGTATCGTAAGCTATATCCAGACAACACCCTTTACAAAAGATTACATAAACAAAAAATTGGCAGTGTAATATTGGCCGCAATTCGCAGCGAAGGGAAGGTGTTGGGAATCATGGAGTTGGTCTCTAAAGACCCGCAAGCATTAAACAGTGTTAATGCCAATAAGTTGCATGACATAATCCCGTAT
>QIIH01000372.1 GCA_003229235.1 Flavobacteriales bacterium
TTAAGCTCGGCCGTACAATTTGGGTTTATTACTGGCACCTTGGTTTTCGCAATTTTGACGCTTGCCGACCGATTTTCTCCTTCAAAAGTATTTTTTATTAGCGCTGTACTGGCATCCTTGTTTAATTTGGGGGTAATATGGGAAGGCAACAATTTAGCAAGTTTACTCTCCCTTAGGTTTCTAACGGGATTTTTTCTTGCAGGTATTTATCCCGTAGGCATGAAAATAGCTGCCGATTACTATAAAAAAGGACTCGGTAAGTCGCTTGGTTTTTTAGTTGGAGCATTGGCCTTGGGTACGGCATTTCCGCATTTACTAAAAGAGTTGACCGATGCATTACCATGGAAGTCTGTGCTAATAGCAACTTCGTCTCTTGGGGTCTTGGGTGGCCTATTTATGATAAGCCTTGTTCCCGATGGTCCGTACAGAAAACTCAGCCAAAAAACAGATCTATCTGCGTTTTTTAGCGTGTTTAAAAACCGAGAGTTTCGTTCGGTGGCCTTTGGTTATTTTGGTCATATGTGGGAGCTGTACGCCTTTTGGGTATTTGTACCCATCATGCTAAAAACATATAGTATTGCACATCCTCAAGCAGTATTTAATATTCCTTTATTATCATTCTTAATTATCGGTCTAGGCGGATTTGCCTGCGTACTTGGCGGATATCTTGCACAAATAGTAGGAACTAAACGAATAGCATTTATAGCACTGCTCTTATCATGTTTATGTTGTCTAATTTCTCCGTTGCTGTTTATTAGTGAATCTGAAAGATTGTTTGTTGGTTTTCTTGTTTTTTGGGGGATGGTAGTTATTGCAGACTCCCCTCTTTTATCTACCCTAGTGGCTCAAAATACTTCGGCAGAAATAAAAGGCACGGCACTTACTATTGTTAACTGCATTGGGTTTTCGATAACGATAATTAGCATTCAACTAATTACTGTCCTAATAGAACTTACGGATTCAAATGGTATTTATACAATATTGGCGTTAGGTCCTATTTTGGGTTTGATAGCGCTGAGAAGGTAAAATAAGGCACAAGACATCCCTCCTCCCGTTAGAATAAAAAACCCTAACTTTAACACTTACCACAGTAATTATGTGCGCTTTAAAAAAAAGCTAATCACACGATTACCACAAAAAACTAACCATCCATGAAAATACAATCTCACAAAACCGAGAGAATTCACTCGTTAGATTCCTTAAGAGCAATTATGATGCTTTTAGGCTTAGTTATCCATTCTGCCATTACCTATGGAGTTTGGGATTATGGGAGCTCTTGGCCACTAAAAGATGTAGTTGCTACTCATATTTCTAACGATTTTATTGGAAGTTTTGTACACGCATTCAGAATGCAAATTTTCTTTGTGGTAGCCGGGTTTTTTGGCGCGATGTTATTTTATGAGAGACAGCCTTTAAAAATGGTTAAAAATAGAGTTAGCAGAATTGTATTCCCCTTTATAGTTTTTCTGTTCCTACTTTGGCCCACTATAATAATCCTATCTACGTATACAAATTTATCAATGCAAGAGGTTCCTAATGCCTTAGAAAGTGCAGCTGCCGGTTTTTCTACTTTAGGTGCTTTTATCCCCGAAAGAACTTTTCACCTGTGGTTTCTGTATTATTTAGCGCTAATTACATTCTTTTCTGTGGCAATTGGTTTAGTGCTAAAAAAACTACCCGTTGTATCTGGTCAAATTTCGAATGCTTTTAGCTGGGTTATTCAAAAACCCATATTAAAACTCGTAGTTTTCTCGGCGTTAATGTGCATTGTTTATGCCATCATGGGTACTTCGTCTGTTAGCACCTCACTATCTTTTGTTCCAGACTTAAACACATTTTTATACTATACCTTTTTCTATTTTATCGGTTGGGTTCTGTTTAAATCTAAGCATCTCTTAGATACTATGATGCAGTACGATTGGATCTACACGATTTTAGGAATTACACTATTTACGGTTCACTTTTTTATTAACGATACGCTAAGTTATGAAATGGGTATTTTAATGAAATCTGTAATGGTGTGGGCCTTTATTTTTGGGATTACAGGATTATTTATTCGTTTTGGGAGTAATCATTCTTCAAAAATGCGATACATATCAGATTCGTCCTATTGGGTGTATCTTATTCATCTTTCTTTAACGCTGGTTATCCCTAGTTTTATTGCTGATTGGCCCTTACCGGCAACCTTCAAATTCTTATTTGTTTTAATAAGTACTGGGGTTATATGCTTTACAACCTATCATTATTTGGTAAGAGGAACTTTTATTGGCAAATTCTTGAACGGCCGAAAATATACCCGAAAGTTATCCGACATTAAAAAAGCAGAGGAAACATCCAAACTAAAACTAGCTTTAGACAAATAAAAGCAGTTACCAACGATTCCTATTGCTACAACGACAAGTATCATTAGAACAATCGAAATAAATTCAAAAGCTTGTATAAAATTGACTTAGGGAATCGACCTCTTATATAATTAAATACTATATTTAGATTAAGTATTTGTGCCTTAAGAATAACAGAAAATGAGAAAAACCTACAAACTACTTTTGGTGTTTATTATTATTGGTTGCAACAGTCTTTTTGCCCAAGAGAATGAGGGATCCAGTGAAGCTAGTGAAGCCAGTGAATCTGAAGAATTTAAACACTTTAGAGCTGCTTTTTCGATTGGACATGGGTTTATTCCTCAAGCCGATTCTAAAAACTCAGATTTACTAATTATACCAACTTTGGCGCTTGAGTTTCAGTATTGGTTCAATTCAAAATGGGGAATCGCATTACAGAGCGATTTAGAAATTGCTAATTATATCGTGGAGCTCGAAAACGATATGGGAAACGAAATTGAAAGAGAAAATCCATTAATCATAGCAGTTCCTGTTCATTTTAGCCCATGGGATAATGGGCTGGCATTTATTGCAGGACCCGGAATTGAATTTGAGGATAGTGAGAACTTTTCAATTTTCAGATTAGGGGTTGGATACGAATTCGAATTCGGAAACGAATGGGATTTCGCTCCAGAATTTATTTATGATTTAAAAAGTGGATCGATCAATTCGTTTACTATTGCCTTTGGTGTTGGGAAAAGGTTTTAATCTAACTTCTACAAACTCGATGGTCATTAATCTTCTAGGATTACGGGAGCAAAGAGAAAATTATAGAATAACTACATAAAACAACTCATCTCGTACAAAACCTCAATATTTTCACCAGCCTTTTTAGAAGAAATAATGAGTAGGTCTTACTATCAAAAAACCAAACTCAATTATTATTTAGCTACATTTAAACATCTAAATCGTCTTAAATAAAACTCTCAAAATGACTAAACAATTATCACTTCTTTTAGCCCTCTTACTTTCGTTTACCCTTAGCGCGCAAAAAGACGCTAAAGAAATCAAATCATTTGTAAACGATTTAGATCAAAATATTCCTCAATTACTCAACGATTTTAATGTTCCTGGAGCGGCCATTGCCGTTATTGAGAATGGCGAAATTATTTTGCAAAAAGGCTATGGATACTCCAATGTTGATCAAGGCATTAAGGTAACTAATACTACTGGTTTTAATATAGGATCCATTTCTAAAACAATCGCAGCATGGGGTGTTATGAAGCTAGTACAAGAAGGCAAAATCGATCTTGATGCACCTGCCAAAACCTATCTTACTAGGTGGCATTTACCAGAATCTGAGTTTGATGCGAATAAAGTTACCATAAGAAGGCTGTTAAGCCACACAGCAGGGCTGTCGTTGCATGGTTATCCTGGTTGGGGCCCAAAGGATGTTTTACCCACGATCGAGGAATCTCTCGACGGTAAAAACAATGGTCCAGGTGGCGTAGAGATGATCATGGAACCCGGAACCAAATGGAAATATTCGGGAGGTGGGTTTTCTATCCTTCAATTAATTGTAGAAGAAGTATCTGGGCAGCGTTTTGAAGACTATATGCAAAGTGAGATATTAGACCCGCTGGGGATGACTAGTAGTAGCTTTACCATAGACAAAAAGATATTGGGCGCCTCGTCTAACGAACACAACCGCTTTGGCGAAGTAATAGACTTCGAGTTGTTTACAGCACAAGCAGCTGCAGGTTTACATACAACAATCAACGATTTTACCATTTTTGCAATGGCAAGTCTTTATGCAAATAAAAGTGACAAACCTCAGCAAATATTATCGGCTGCGACCATTAAAGAAATGATGGTGCCTGCTCCTGCATCTAACGGTAGTTATGGTCTTGGCTATCAGGTAGATTCAATTCAAGGGACCAAGGTTACTTTACGAGGTCATGGAGGTGCCAATTCTGGTTGGCACGCCTTTTTAAGAGTAGATCCCGTGACTAATGACGGTTTTATTATGATTACAAATGGTGGTGCGGGACACAATATTTATCGCCAAGTTTTTTGTGACTGGGTTTATTGGAAAACGGGACAATCTATGGGTAATCGCTGTAATATTAAACCTTCTGTGGCAAATATATTAGCAAAAATTATCGACGACAAAGGCATAAATACGCTAGGAGCAGATTATGCAGAACTCAAAAAGAATGATGCCGATAAATACAATTTTTCTGAAGATCAATTGAATCAACTGGGGTATCATTATTTAGGGAATGATGAAGATGAGACTGCTATGGCAGTTTTTAAAGTAAACCTAGAGACCTTCCCTACATCTTCTAATGTATATGATAGTTATGGCGAAGCACTTTTGAAGAGCGGAGATAAAGAAAATGCAATTAAAAGCTACATGAAGTCTGTAGAAATAAACCCAGCAAATGATGGCGGAATTAGCGTCTTAAAAAGCTTGGGAGTAAATACAGAAGGATTATCAAAAGAAATTACCGTAGACGAAGATATCTTACAAAGTTATGTTGGTAAATATCAATTAGCACCAGAATTTGTAATCACTGTCACAAAAAATGGAACTCAGCTAACAGCACAGGCTACGGGTCAGGGCGAATTTGAGATTTTCCCTAAATCTGATACTGTATTTTATTTAAAAGTAGTAGTAGCACAAGTCACATTTAATCTAAACGAAGATGGCCAAGTGGCAAGTCTAACCTTACTACAAGGTGGGCAAGAAACTACAGGACTAAAATTAGAAGAATAGAGAAATACAGGCATTGACAGCAAATAATTAAGTTAATCAAATGTTCTAAATTTGATAATCGTAGAAATCTCTATTAAATCAAATTTAAACAAGCCCGTCAGGGTACTATTCTCTGTAATTTACAGTGGTCATTTAACAATGATTCAATAACTACAACTAAAAAACTTCTATACAATGAAAACTTACACCTTAGCATTTATAGCCCTTTTTATAGGTATTAGCCCAATGTGCCTGGCACAAAGTAACGAAATCTCAAACGAGGTTAAGGAAAACATACAGTCTAGAGTTGCAAATGGCATCAATACAGGAATAGTTGTTGGGTTGATTACTTCTGATGGTGTAACTTATTATAGTTATGGTGTAAAATCGTTAAAGACAAACCAAGCTGTAGACGAAAACTCTGTTTTTGAAATTGGCTCTATCTCCAAAACCTTCAC
>QIIH01000284.1 GCA_003229235.1 Flavobacteriales bacterium
TGGTCCATTCGTATTTTTGATCTGTGTATTTTCGCCCTTTTCTTACGTTAACAGACATCCCGATAGAATGCAGGACAAAATCTAGTTTACCACCAAGAATCTCGACAGACTGGCTCACTAAATTTTCTAAATCTTCGATGCTTGTTGCGTCTGCTGGGATTATCTGAGAGCCTGTTTGCTCTGCTAACTTGTTAATCTCACCCATGCGCATGGCAATTGGTGCATTGGTTAATACAAATTGGCCGCCTTCTTCGTGAACGCGTTCGGCGGTTTTCCATGCAATCGACTTGCTGTCTAAAGCGCCAAAAATGATTCCTTTTTTTCCTTTGAGTAAATTATACGACATAGTGAGTTTATTTCTAATTGTAAAGTTAGTTAATTCAATAATTCCTTCGCATGATTAATTGCAGATTCGGATAGTTTTTGCCCGCCCAACATTTGTGCTATTTCTACGATTCGTTCTTCTTGGTTCAATCTAGCTATTTTTGTAGAGGCTGTATCGCCCTGAACTTCTTTATAAACCTTAAATTGAACATATCCTTTTGCCGCTACCTGCGGCAGATGCGTAATGCAGACAACCTGCATCGATCTTCCCATTTGTTGCATTACATCTCCCATTTTATTGGCGATACTTCCCGATACCCCAGTATCGATTTCGTCGAATATTAAAGTAGGCAGGCTAATGTTTTTAGCCAAAAGCGATTTTATTGCTAGCATCACTCTACTTAGTTCTCCTCCAGAGGCTCCCTTTTTAAGGGCAATTGGCGATACTCCCCTATTAGCAGAAAATAATATTTCGAGCTTGCCTTTTCCGTAAATGCTGTAATCTTCACTTTCTGTAAGAGAAAACAAAAATTGTGAGTCAGGAATTTCGAGCTGCCTTAATACTGCCACTATTCCTTCTTGTATCATCGGTATTTTTGACTTTCTGTTTTTATGCAATTTGGCGGCAACAATATCTAATTGATCGGTTGCATTTTGAAGCTCGTCTTTTGCCGCTAACACCAAGCTATCATTATCTGTAGCCAATTGTACTTTTTGAGTGAGATCTTTTTCTATTTCAATTAGCTCAGACACATCTAGCACGGCGTGTTTTCGCTTTAAATCGTACAATTTTTGAGAGCGCTGTTCTAGATGTTTCAACCGAGCAGGATCGTGTTCTAAACCTTCGATAGATTCATAAATCTCTTGTTGAACATCACTTAGTTCGATCTGCAAACTGTGAGCTCTTTCTGATAAGGATTCAAAAACTGGACTAACATTGGCTATAGGGCTCAACGTATGGTTTAAGGCTCTAAGTTTATCACCAATACCATGATCCTGCTCACTCAGGAGTGCATGTGCCTCACCAAGTCCTAGCTCTAACTGCTCGACATTTGATAAAGTAGAAAGCTCTTCTTCTATAGCAGTTTCGTTAGTTTGATCTAGCGATATTTCATTTAATTCGTCTAATAAAAACGTGTTGTAATCAAGCTCTTTAAGAGCCGCGGCTTGCCCGTCTAATAACTTCTGAAATGCAGCCTGAGCCGCAATCCAAGCATTTCTCTTTTCTTGATATTCGGTTAGCTCTGTTCTTGTTTGTGCCAACGCATCTAGGATGTAGTATCCAAAATTTCCTTGGCCTAAGCTTAAAGTTTGATGCTGGCTGTGCACATCAATTAAAACCTCACCTAGAGCCAAAAGCACCCCTAGGTTTACTGGTGTATCATTAACAAAGGCTCGTGATTTCCCAGAAGGCAATAACTCTCTTCTAATTATGGTTTGCTCATCAAAATCTAAGTCGTGTTCTTTAAAAAAAGCACCTAACCTATAGTTAGCAATATCAAAATGCCCTTCGATTATACATTTTATGCTTTGATCTTTTGCTGCATCTAGTTGAGCACGACTCCCTAACAACAAGCCTAAGGCTCCCAAAATAATCGATTTTCCGGCGCCTGTTTGACCAGTTATCATGTTTAGGTTCGCTTCTAAATCGACTTTAATATCGTCGATAAGCGCATAATTTTTTATAGAAAGTGATTGTAACAACCCTAGCGATTTAGCCCGGTTAAGATAACAAGAGTTGTCAAAAAAACCGAACGGAACTTAGATTAATAACGAACTTTTTCCCAACTACTTCTTTTTGTTGGCGCCATTCGATTTAAATCTTCCATCAATTTGGCGATATCTATACTTGGCCCACCACTAAATGCAGCACTTATCTCTGCTTCTTTTGCATCAAAGAAAGTTCTTAACAAGAAAGAGTTTGGGCGCCTATCATTTATAGTCCTTAGCTTACTAATGCTTGCCGCCATGGCCTCCTTTGCTTCTTTTGGGTTTTCACTCATTCGATCAATACCAAGACGATGATATTGATACATTACATTGTGAAATTCGTTGTAAATGTTAGAAAGTAAGGCATCATTATAGCGAAAACGTGATTGAACTCCATCGGTAGACTTCCATCCTACAGAATTACTTGAAGCTGCTGTGTTTACGATTTGTTTAGCAATCTCAAAATAGGATTCTCCTCCACCCTCTTCAAACGTATCTGCATCTAAACCTATCATAGTATATATATGAAAGACAATGACAGAAATTAGGTTAGAATCGAACGAGTTAGGATTAAAGTTTAACGGCTGAAACTCTACATACTTAAATGCAAATTGCTGGTCGTTGTAGTTATACACTGGCGAGGAATACGTAGAACCATATGCAGGACGGGACGATAGTATTTGTAGCGTAGCAACAAAATTGTCGCCGTCGTAGTTGGATACATTAATAACCATATCGCAATTAATACGTTCTTGAGTGGCCATGGACATATTGGTCCATTGAGTTTCGTTAATAAACTCTTGGAGTTGGGTTTCGAGTGTTTTAAAAATCTGTTGATCTGCTCTTGCCGTTTGTTCGGCATTTACAGTTACAGTGCAGCGTAACTCCTGCGCTAAAGAAGTTCCAACAATTAAAAATGTCAATAAAGTAAATAATTTACGCATGAGTATTTTGTATAATATGTGCTATAATATCTTGAGCTACTGCCGATTTGTCCTTCACTTTAAACGGGATTACTTCATTTTTAGCGGTAATCAACGTCACTTTGTTTGTTCTGGTTTTAAAACCTGCACCTTTATCTCTTAGCGAATTTAGAACAATTAAGTCTAAATTCTTTTTGACTAGCTTCTTTTTTGCATTTTCTAGTTCGTTTTGCGTTTCTAAAGCAAAGCCCACTAGGAATTGTTGCTTTTTGATAGCCCCAATAGATGCCAATATATCTTGGGTTTTCTCTAAGTCAATAGTTAACGTACTATCGTGCTTTTTTATTTTTTCGTCGGCAACAAATTTTGGTCTGTAATCTGCAACTGCGGCAGCAAAAATCGCGATGTGGCACGCTTCAAATTCTTTGTGAACAGCCTTGTACATTTGAGCTGCGCTGGTAACATGAACCTCACGAATCGCCAATTGTTGTGTATTAAAATGGGTTGGTCCAGTTATCAAAATAACTTGTGCGCCATAAGACGCTGCAACTTTGGCCAGCTCAAACCCCATTCTTCCACTCGAATGATTGCCAATGAATCTAACAGGATCGATAGCCTCATAGGTTGGGCCAGCAGTAATTAGAACTTTTTTGCCAGATAATGGCAAACCCGCACTAAGGTGATCCTCTATAAAAGTGAGGATTTCCTCTGGCTCTGCCATACGGCCTTGACCCACTAAGCCGCTTGCCAACTCGCCATGCGCTGCTGGTATTTGTACATTATTGGCTTTTGCCAGAGCATCAAATGACTTTTGCGTAGTGGGATGCTCATACATATCCAAATCCATTGCCGGCGCGTAGTAAACAGAACATTTAGCAGATAGATAAATCGCTAAAAGCAAATTATCGCAAACACCATTAGCCATTTTTGCCATAGTGTTGGCAGTAGCTGGTGCTATTAAAAAAACATCAGCCCAAAGGGCTAATTCTACATGATTGTTCCAAGAGGCATTTTCGTCTTCTTCGTTGGTGAAAGACGAGTGGACTTCATTTTTAGAGAGTGTCGAAAGCGTTAAAGGTGTGATAAAATTTTTGGCCGCTGGTGTCATTACGACTTTTACCTGCGCTCCGGCTTTTATCAATAAACGAACTAGCGTAGCAGATTTATAGGCAGCAATACCGGCTGTGATGCCCAGTAGTACTTTTTTACCGCTAAGTATAGACATGTTTTAATTTTACACCTCTGTATTGTCCTGGGTGTTACGGTAGTAGATTTTATCTTCTAACCATTCTTGGACAGCCAAGGCATGAGGTTTTGGAAGTTTTTCGTAAAACTTAGATACTTCAATCTGCTCTTTATTTTCAAAAATCTCTTCTAAAGAATCGTTGTATGTAGCGAACTCGTCAAGTTTTTCTAACAACTCCTTTTTTATTTCTGAATTGATTTGCCCAGCGCGTTTCGAAATGATCGAAATCGCTTCGTAAATGTTACTGGTTGGCGCATCAATCAAGTTTTTGTCGATTGTTGTTGTGTTAATAGGTGCGTCTAACTTCTTTAAATTCATCATAACTAAGTTCCTTTCTCTGATTGTATTTTTGAAATTCGGGCTTCGATATTTGCTAAGACCTCGTCTGCCTCAGCTTTATATTCCGAATCCGAAAAGTATTTATTAAAACTGTCGTAGTACCCTCTTGCCTCCTCCATGCGCTCTACTACAAGGGTATCAAAACTATTATCTGCAAATTTATAACTAGACAATAGTCGCAAATAAAAAATTTCTGCACGATAATCACTACCTGGATACTCCAAAATAAAATTATCGAATGCAGCGATAGCCGGTTTAAAATCTTCTCTGTTGTAATACTGCTTAGCTATCTCGAAGGCTTTACGTTCTAGTTTCCCGTTAAGCTCTGCTACTAATAGATTGGCTTCGGCAGTGTACTCCGAATCGGGATAGGTATCGATAAATATTTGCAATTTTTCTAGACCTGTATAGGTTTCTTTTTGGTCCAGAGAGAACCTAGGAGAAAGCTCATAATAACTTTTAGCACCTTTAAAAGAAGCTTCTATAATTCTGTCGCTATTTGGATAACTTCTTGCAAATCGCTCAAATTGATACCCTGACAAGTAAAAGTCTTCTAACTGAAAATAAGTATCCGAATAAAAGAACATGAGACGTTCCGCTTGAGGTTTCCCTCTGTAATAAGGAACGATGTCTTCCATTAACTTTAATGCCTTTTTGTATTTACCAACTTGATAAAGCGAATCGGACATAGTAAATTTAAGAGCAGCGTCTTCACTCTTGAGAGCCTTCTGATATGTGCTACAAGCAGTAGTTAGCACTAAGGCTATCAGTGCAATTAATATGATATGTGTGTTTTTAAAAAACATCATGCAAAATTAGTGATTTAATAGCAATTAATAAAACTTTAATCTATCAAGTCATCTTGACTTTTTCTATTTCCTAAAAAATGACTGAAATCCGTCCATATTTTGTTGCTTTTCTTATGCGTAGCTCTGCTATGCCTTACGAAAAGTGCCTCATCTGTACAAATTTCATCTCATTTT